>NZ_JBFSUD010000054.1:0-32004 GCF_041467175.1 Vibrio sp. 10N.247.310.24 | reverse complement strand
CTTTGAAAAACAATATGTCGCTTAATGCGGTGTCCAGTCTTACTGGAGCAGATCAGTTGAACACCAAAGTCATAGGTTGGCGATAGTGCTGTTTTGCAGGTACTACGAGCTTTCTAATTTTTGTTTTCAATGTTAGGAATTTGGATTAGATTACGCTGATGTGCACCCTAATTATAAGAAGAGTATAACCAGTGAAAATCCATAGAATTAACCCGACCAAACGTTGGTCTGATGTGACTGTGTTTAACGGTATTGCAAGCTTTGTTGAAGTACCAGAGACGGATACAACGGCAGGAATTAAGAGTCAGGTTCAGCAAATCTTCGAACAAGCTGAAGAAATGATGAGTTTGGTTGACAGCGATAAATCTCGTGTATTGTCAGTGACTATTTACCTAACGGATTTCGCTAACTTTGATGCACTCAATGAAGTGTGGGAAGCGTGGTTCCCTGAAGGCTGCGCGCCAAGCCGTGCGTGCGTGAAAGCAGAACTCGCTAACCCTGAACTATTGGTTGAGATGTCATTCATGGTTGCTGCTGGTGAAAAGTTTCAATAAGCCGAAATCTCGGTAGATACAAGCGCTAGTAGACATAACTATTAATAAAGTCGACAGCGAACAGATAAAAAAAGCCACTCAGGTGAATCACTTGAGTGGCTTTTTAGTGTTCTACGCTATCCGAAACTAAATCGGATTAGGTATTAAGCGAGACCTTGATCTCTTGCCATCTGCTTCGCGATCTTCGGTGCATGCCATAGACATGGCAGCAAGATAAACGAAACAGGAACGGCAGTGATCACAATGAACGACTGCAGAGCTGAGATGCCGCCAGAGCCCATTGAGATAAGCGCGATAGCCACTGCCCCCATAATGACGCCCCAGAACGTTCTAACTGCTGAGTTAGGTTCTGTAGTACCAGTCATTACTACACTGATGGTGTAGGTCATTGAGTCACCTGTGGTCACAATGAACGTGGTCGTCAGGATAAGGAACAGGATTGCAATCAGAGTCGGGAACGGTAGTTGCGAAGTAATAGCTAGTAGTACAGCTGGAAGGTTGAAACCTTCGAATGCGCTAGATATTACGCCTGGGTTCTCTAATTCAAACGCTAAGCCACTACCACCAACAATGCTGAACCAAAAACAAGTCACAAGCGGTGCAACGATGCTGATGGAAACGATCATTTGGCGAATAGTTCGGCCACGTGAGATACGAGCAATGAAGATCGCCATCATTGGGCCATAACCTAAGAACCAACCCCAGAAGAATACAGTCCAGCCACCTAGCCACGCAGTATCTTGGCGGTATAGCGCCATTGGGATAAAGTTGTCGACCATTTCACCGATGCCTTGTAGGTAGCCATCAATGATAAAGCTGGTTGGGCCAACAAGGAGAATGTAAACGATTAGGCACACCGATAAGATGATGTTGTAACGGCTTACCAGTTGGATGCCTTTACTTAGACCACTTAATGCCGACAGCGTATACATTGCAATAGCGAATAGAATAACGACGCTTTGGGTAGCAAAGCTGTCAGAAATTCCAAATAGTTCGCTCAGTGCGTAGCTGATCTGTAGGCCAAGGAAGCCGATAGGGCCGATTGTACCTGCGGCTACTGCCACAATGCTGCACGCATCAACGACGTTACCAATCCAGCTGTTGATTGCCTTGTCGCCCAGTACTGGGTAAAGCAGGGTGCGTGGCTTAAGAGGAAGGCCTTTTTCGTAGTGCAAGTACATAAGCACAATCGAAGAGAGACCACCTAAGATAGCCCATGCAAGGAAACCCCAGTGCATGAAAGATTGTGATAGTGCATTGAATGCCATCGCTTGAGGGTCTGCATTGCCATACAGCGGTGGAGCTGAAACAAAGTGAGCAATTGGCTCTGCAGCTGCCCAGAACACGCCACCACCCGCAAGGAGTGTACATAGGACGATAGACATCCATTTAAACGTAGTCATTTCTGGTAGGGCAAGCTTCCCTAAACGAACATGGCCTGTGCGACTTAGTGCAAGCACTAAACCGATAATGAAATTGAGTAGTAGTAGGACTTGCCAGAAAGCACCGAACCATTTAGTTGAGTAACTAAAGCCGATGTTGACAAGTTCGGACAATACGGAGGTGTTGGTGAAAGCAAGGATGACAAAGAGGGTCAGGAAACTGCCACTCAGCCAAAAGACTGGGTTTCCGAGTTCCAGTTTTTCACCCAAAGATTGAGCTCTATTGAAATCGATAGAAGTAGATTCTGCGTTGATGTTTTCGTTGGCGACTTGCGTCAAGTTGGACATTATTTCTTCGCTATATTTGGCTCTTTCAAGCCTATGTATTTCTCCCACATTCGGATAAAAATGTGAGGCTCGTCAAAAAAGCCGCTGATACTAACATATTTGTAATCAAAAAGTGGGCGATTTCATAAAATAATCCCAAATCGCCAATAAATCCCTACTTTTTGGTTAGTTTTGATACGAATTTTTCTCAAACTCAAATCACATTTCTGACTCTTGAGACACTATTTTTTTAGCTTTGCGAAATAAATTAATATTAGTTGTTGGTGCAAAATAAGTGTCGAGTCATTGCATGCTATAAACAAATTAATGCGAGTCATTTTATAAATAAGGAATATTTTAGGTGTTTAATTGGCACTGTTACCTACAGTTGTTTTGCGAAGGAATTTAAGTGGCAAGAAAAGTGTCATTTACTTTAAATATCTTAAAACAACAACTTAAGGGACTGCAAACATGCACCTAAATCAAGGAAGAGTGGCCAAAAAGGTTTTTACACTCAGTACTCTCACTGCGTCATGCTTAATGGCTTTCAATAGCTATGCGGCTGTGGATTGCTCAACGTTAGAAGCGTGGGATCCTGCCACGGTTTACACCGGCGGCGATCAAGTTTCACATGACGGTAGTGCTTACAAAGCCAATTATTGGAATCAAAATAACAACCCAAACCAATTCGAAGGTGACCATGCACAATGGAAGAAGGTTGATGTGTGTAGCGGTGGTGGTACGCCCAATGAAGTGCCAACGGCTTCGTTAACGACTCCATCAGCCTCTGACATAATCACTGAAGGCGATAACGTGGTCTTGAGTGCAACGGCGCTAGATTCTGACGGCAGTGTTACCTCGGTTGAATTCTTCATTGATGGAACTTCAGTTGCGGTTGTAACAGCTGCACCTTTCGAAGCGGCTTGGGCTGCAACGTCTGGTAGCCATCAGGTTTCGGTTGTTGCTACAGACAATGAAGGCGCGGCTAGCTTAGCGAGCGCGGTCTCTATTTCTGTCGATTCAGTTACACCTGGAAATGAAGCGCCGACAGTATCGGTTGCGCTTTCTGCATCTTCGGTTGATGTTGGTGGTGTGGTAACGCTTACCGCAACGGCAACAGACAGCGATGGTACGGTTGATAAGGTCGATTTTTATGTGGCAGGTTCTTTAGTCGGAACGGCTGCGACAAGCCCATACACGCTTAACTACACAACCACTCAAGCGGGTTCTTTAGCGGTTTACGCAAAAGCGACTGACAATCAAGGCGCAACGACAGATTCAGCGCTGGCTTCTTTGACGGTGAATGGCGTACCAACGGTGAGCACTTGTCGACCTGATGGCTTGTATCAAACTCAAGGTGTCGATGTTCCTTATTGTACGATTTACGATGATGAAGGCCGTGAGAAAATGGGCGCGGATCACCCACGTCGTGTCATTGGTTACTTCACCAGCTGGCGTGCAGGGGATGACCCACAAGCTGCTTACCTAGTAAATGACATTCCTTGGGAACAACTCACACACATTAACTACGCTTTCGTGAGCATCGGCTCTGATGGCAAAGTAAACGTGGGTGATGTGAACGATCCGAACAACGCAGCGGTTGGTAAAGAGTGGCCGGGCGTGGAAGTTGACCCAGCATTAGGCTTCAAAGGTCACTTCGGAGCATTAGCGACAGCGAAGAAAAAACACGATGTTAAGACTTTAATCTCAATCGGTGGTTGGGCGGAGACCGGTGGCCACTTCGCCACTGATGGTAGCCGAGTGGCTGATGGTGGTTTCTATACCATGACGACCAATGCTGACGGTTCTATTAACCATCAAGGTATCGAAACATTCGCAACTTCAGCGGTTGAAATGCTTCGTAAATACCAGTTCGATGGTCTAGATATCGATTACGAATACCCGACGTCAATGGCGGGCGCAGGTAATCCGTACGATAAAGACTTTATGGAACCACGTCGTCAATACCTATGGGCTTCTTACCAAGTGTTGATGAAAGTGTTGCGTGAGAAGCTTGATGCAGCCTCTGCGCAAGATGGCAATCACTACATGTTAACGATCGCAGCGCCTTCTTCGGGTTACCTACTGCGTGGTATGGAAACATTCGATGTAACCAAATATCTCGATTACGTAAATATCATGTCTTATGACCTTCACGGTGCGTGGAACGATCACGTAGGCCATAACGCTGCGTTGTTTGATACAGGTAAAGATTCAGAGTTAGCACAGTGGAACGTATACGGCACAGCGGCTTACGGCGGTATCGGTTACCTGAATACGGATTGGGCCTACCACTACTTCCGTGGTTCTATGCCAGCAGGTCGTATTAACATCGGTGTGCCTTACTACACACGTGGTTGGCAAGGTGTAACTGGTGGTGAGAATGGTCTTTGGGGCCGAGCAGCACTGCCAAACCAAGCTGAATGTTCAGCAGGTACTGGTGAAGGCGAGAAGAACAACTGCGGCCATGGCGCAATTGGTATCGATAACATGTGGCACGATACTGATCCGAAAGGCAACGAAATGGGTGCAGGTTCAAACCCAATGTGGCATGCGAAGAACTTAGAGAAAGGCATTTGGGGTTCTTATGCAGCAGCTTACAAGCTTGATCCTGTTAACGATCCTTCAGATGTTCTAATGGGGACTTACACGCGTAACTATGACAGCGTGGCTGTTGCTCCTTGGTTGTGGAACGCAGAGAAGGGCGTATTCCTTTCAACGGAAGATAAAGATTCTATCGATGTGAAAGCCGATTACGTTATCGACAAAGAAATCGGTGGCATCATGTTCTGGGAACTAGCAGGGGATTACAACTGTTACGTACTCGATGCGAACGGTAACCGAACTTCAATCGATACAACCGAACAGGCGTGTAATAGCGGAAACGGTGAGTTCCATATGGGTAACACTATGACGAAAGCTATCTACGATAAGTTTAAGTCAGCTACTCCATATGGAAACAAGGTTGCAACGGGTGCTATCCCAACGGAAGCATTAGATATTACTGTTTCTGTAGGTGGCTTCAAAGTCGGTGATCAAAACTATCCAATTAACCCTAAGATCACGTTTACAAACAATACAGGTCAAGCGCTTCCTGGTGGTACTGAGTTCCAGTTCGATATCCCAGTGTCTGCACCTGATAACGCAAAAGATCAATCGGGCGGTGGTTTGTCTGTGATTGCTTCTGGTCACACTCGTGCCAATAATATTGGTGGTCTAGATGGTCCGATGCACAGAGTAGCGTTTACATTACCTGCATGGAAAGAGCTTCCTGCTGGTGGTGTGTATGAACTCGATATGGTTTATTACTTGCCAATTTCTGGCCCTGCAAACTATACAGTGAATGTGAATAGTGTCGATTATGCATTTAGCTTTGAGCAGCCGGATCTACCACTGGGTGATATCAGTACTGGTGGCGGTAATCCTGGTGATGGCGGTACCAACCCAGGTACATGCGATACTGCGGGTTTAGCTGTATATCCCGACTTACCTCAGAAAGATTGGGCGGGTAACCCAAGCCACGCAAACACGGGCGACCAAGTGGTTCATAACGGTAGTGTTTACCAAGCAAACTGGTGGACAAGTGCCGAGCCGGGAAGTGACGGCAGTTGGACCAAAGTGTGCTCTTAATTTAATGCTAAGCAATGTATTTATAGACAATAGAGCGTAGTAATAGGTAATAAATGCGAATGCTTTTAAGTCGATTTATCAGGGCTTTAGTATAAATTAAGTTATCAATTTAAACGTAAAATCAAAACGCCGAACTGAATCCAGTTCGGCGTTTTTGCTATAAGTCACAGATTGCACATGAAGAGCGCTATTAATATCGACTATCGTTCAGTAAAATCGATAAATGTGATATAAAACAATCTACTTATAAAAACAATAGCGTTACCTAAAATTTAAAAGCTATGAGGTGATTTTGAAAGTAAGACGTAAGTATATCCTCAACTTTTCCATCGTGTTGGCCCTCGTATCTTTGGTCCTCTCTGCTATTCAATTTAACCGAACCAAAGAATCACTTTTAGAGTCTAATCAATTCTTCTTCCGTACTATTGTAAACGCAAGCTACGACATCGTAGATACTACCGTTAACGAAGCTATTAAAACCTATCTCAAAGGTGTGACTGATACTGTCGCTTCTCACACACTAGGTGTCACTCCAGAACAAGAAGTTAAAGAAGTCATCCGAATTGCTAACGAATTGGTGATTGGAGAGTCAGGTTATATCTATTTGATGTCACCACAAGGTGTCCACCTGTATCATCCGTTTTTACAAGGGCAAAATCGCGCGCATTTAACCCATATTCAAACGCAACTGACCTCAAAGTCTGGAATGACTCAGTATTCTCATGCTAATCCACATGAAGTCGGCAAGCGTGCGAAGGTCGCGTATTCAGTGAGGCTACCGAGTGGTAATACATTGGTGGCGACCACTTATAAAGATGAACTCATGTACTTGGTCGATCTCGAAGCGCTTAAAGATAAACTAAGAAAGTATTCATATGGCGATAGTGGTTATGTATATATTGTTGATTTGCAAGGCGAGCTAGTCCTCCGACCCAATTTTGAACACGAACACTTGAAAGCCTTAATTGGTTATTCATCAGAGTTGCTCATCGATAAGGTCGTTGCTGAGCCTGAAGGGCATTTTAGTTACTCAATTTCAGATGACAACGGTACGACAAACAAAAACATTTTCTATAAGTTCTACCCATATCTGAATTGGATCATTTCTGCTGGAGTTTTGGAGCAAGAGCTCAATAAGAACCACAGTTTATTGCTGGTGAGCTTGATGACCTTAATCATAAGTTTGCTTAGCATCATCGCCGTTTTGGTGCTTTACCTGCGGCACCGTCATTTAAAGATCTTAGATGTAGCTAGCTTAGATTATCTTACGGGGTTGAGTAATCGGCGGGACTTTATTTCTCAGGTTAAGATGAGAATTTTAGAGTGTTCGCCTTATCCGTTAAAAGGTGTTGGTATCATTCTTCTAGATATTGACCATTTTAAATCGGTAAACGATCTACACGGGCATAATGAAGGCGATAGAGTGATCTGTGCCGTTGCAAAAGTATTGAAGCAATTTGCAAATGAAAATCGTCTAATTGCTCGCTATGGCGGTGAGGAATTTATCTTTGTGACTTTTGATTGCAATGAATATCAATTGTACGAGTTGTCGGAAGAGCTTAGGCGTAGCGTCGAAAAAATTGAGGGGTTAGTGTTACCTGTAACGGTCAGTGTTGGGTGTCGCTATGCAAATGCACTGTTCCACATAGAAGGCACGATAGACCAAGCTGACAAAGCACTTTATCAAGCGAAAAAGAATGGACGCAATAACACACAGGTGTACAGAGAGAGTCAATATCGTATTGTCTGTCATTGAAGTTTTCTAAAACTGATGAGCATGAAAAAGCCCAAATAGAACGTTCTATTTGGGCTTTTTTAGAATTGTTTGAAAGTGCTAGCCGTTAATCTAAGCTTTTGCTGCTTTCATCGCTTCATTTTTTTTTTCCTTTTGCATTTTTGCAAGGAAGTAGATGTTCACACAAGCGATGAAACCGTTGGTTGCAACCACTGGCCATGCATCAATCATAACGCCGTATGCTGTGAATAGAGTACAGCCAACAAAGTTAAGGACACGCAGACGCACGATATCTTTCATTGTTAATGAAATTGCGACCATAATAGATGCCGCGTAACCTAAAATTTCAACCATATTGAATTCCATTGTGTGACCCTCTTAAATTTGCCGATGCTTTATCGGTACCAATTCTTCTCTTCATGAGATGATTGAGGAAGCTCCGTGCCCCGAATGGTTTGGTTATGTTTAACTAAGTTTACTATACCGAGTCTATTTCTGTGGTTAAACCCCCAAAATGAGTAGAAGTGAAGGTTAGCGATTACGCAAACGTTTAATGATCTTTCTATTAATATAATTACTGTTTATGTTGAAGGTCAAATTGATAATTATTCTTGTATAGGAAAGGAAGCCGCGAATGATAAAACGATTCATATGTGCAACAAAAGGCGTAAATAAAGTCGCGTTGTTGGCTTTGATAGCGATTGGACTGACAGCGTGTACAACCAATGAAACGACTCCAACTCACAATTATGGCGTGGTGACCAGTGGTGACTTTGATTTCATGAAGCATGGGGTAGTCACGTACTCATGGCATCCCGAATCAGAGCAAGTGTACCTTTCTGAAAAATATGACAAGACGGTCGTCACTGATCTTGTACGCGAAGCGATTAAAGAACAACTTTCATTGAAAGGTTATCAGTTGAAATCCGGGGCTGGTGATGTCGTAGTGGGTTTTGGATTAGCTGAAGAATCTGAACTGAACGATGAATCGATCTTTGATGCGATTCAGCTATCTACAGGTGTGCCATTTTATAGTGATGATGGAAAGGTAAGCGAGAAAGGATCTTTGTATATTGCTTTTTTTGTTCCTAATTCGGAAGTTATACAGTGGCAAGCACTGGCGCAGTCTGGTATCCAACCTGATTTAGAGCCGAGCGAAAGCAAACAGCGGGTTATGGGCTTTGTTGAAATGTTATTTAGACGTATGCCCGAGAGGTAAAGCGAAGTGTTGAATGCATTCATTGAGTCAATCGTTTTTGTGTAAAAAACGGACAGGTCGCAGATTATACTTTTTTATTTGTAACGAACCGTACAAATACGTAAAGCAACGTAAAGTTCGCGCTTCTTTTGCTAGCATTTGTCTATACTGAACAAAACGTTAACTTAGGTTTAATTCAATGAAACGGTTCTCAAAATACTCTCTCCCTCTATTAAGTATGTTCATTGTAAGTAACGCAGCGATCGTAGCAAATACTGCTGTCGCGGCACCTTCTATAGTACCAAGCCCACCTAGCCTAGGCGCAAAAGGGTATGTGTTAATTGATTTTAACTCTGGTGATGTGCTGGTAGAAAAAAACGCACACACTAAGTTGAACCCAGCGAGTTTAACCAAGCTTATGACCAGTTATGTGGCTGGACAAGAGATGAAACGAGGTAACATCTCTGCGGATGATCAGGTGCGAATTAGCGAAAACGCATGGGCGAAAAACTTCCCTGATTCTTCAAAAATGTTCATCGAAGTGAACACTGATGTCGCGATGATGGATCTTTACCGTGGCTTGATTATTCAATCAGGGAACGATGCGAGTGTTGCGATTGCAGAACATGTTGCTGGCTCACAAGATGCATTTGTTGACTTGATGAACTCTTGGGCAGCTTCGCTAAAACTGGAAAATACCCATTTTGCGAATGCACATGGTTTAGATGCGGACGATCTCTATTCAACGCCTTATGATATCGCTCTATTAGGCCGTGCGATTATTCGCGATTTACCGGATGTGTATGGTTTATACAGCGAACGCTCGTTTAGCTACAACAAGATTACACAACACAACCGCAATGGCTTATTACGTGATAGAAGCTTGACGGTCGATGGCATGAAAACAGGCTACACCTCTGGTGCCGGCTACAGTTTAGCGAGTTCGGCGACACAAGGTGAGATGAGACTTATTGCGGTTGTGATGGGCGCATCAAGCGTTAAGAGTCGTGAGTCAGACAGCAAACAATTGTTGAGCTATGGTTTTCGTTTCTTCGATACGCTAAACCCTCATCAAGGCGGTGACCAAGTCGCTGAAGAGAAGGTGTGGTTTGGTGCTCAAGATACGTTGAAGCTAGGCGTTGCAGAAGATACGTTTATTACGCTGCCTAAGTCAGACAGCAAAAAGTTAACGGCATCGATTGAACTAATATCTGAACTGAAAGCCCCGATTTCAGAAGGCCAAACCTTAGGCGTTGTTCATTACACCGTTGATGGTGAAGATGTTCAAACTCAACCTTTGATCGCGTTGGAAGCGGTAGAGCAGGCTGGCTTGTTCAAACGCTTGATGGACTACGTAAAGCTATTTTTTGCTAGTCTGTTCTAAATCGAGGCTAGTCTGTTGTAAAGCGAGATAGTGGCGACAAGTCGCGATGGAAAACCATAAATAGTATGGGCGTTGTGAGTAAATCACAGCGCCTATTTTTATTTCTACATCAATCAAAACACTGCGCCGCACTATCTTTATTAGCCGTAGCGGTCGGTTTCGATTACTATACGCAAAATTTAGCAGCGTAGTCACTTATGACGATTGAGATAAAGAACGTAACCGACCCCGAAGTAACATGTGCTAATTGTCAGGCATGCTGTTGCCGTTTAGAGGTTATGATCATCACAGATACAGGCGTACCTGAAGAGCATATCGCTTATGATGAATGGGGCGGCGAAACGATGTTGCGACTCGACGACGGTTGGTGTTCTGCTGTAGATAGAGAAACACTGATGTGTACTATTTACGAAAACCGACCTTGGATCTGTCGTGAATTCGAAATGGCCTCTTTTGAATGTGTTGATCAGCGCAAGGATGTAATGGGTTAAGACTTTATCTTAGCTATCGATGTTAGTTGAGCTCTAACTGTTCTTAGAGCTTTAACTATTCCTTGCGCTCAAATACTTCGCAAGAAAATCGATAAACACTCGGATTCTTTGGGGCAAATAATCGCTCGCATGATACACCACGTACATTGGTAGCTGGTTATTACTCCAATCTTCCAATAACCTTTTTAGTTCTCCTTTCTCAACATACTCTTTGCCCATCCAATCCGGTAAAGCAACAATACCTAAACCTTGTCGAGCCATTTTAAGTAGCATATCTGGGCTATCTGAAGTGAATATTTGATTTACTTTAATGGTATTAGTTTTGTCGCTCTTGTCGGTAAAACGCCATTCATTCGTAGGGCTCATCAGGGAGTAGGTTAAGCATTGGTGTTCGCTCAAATCTTGTGGATACAGAGGAATCCCTTGTTTTTCTAGATAATCTGGTGATGCGAAGTAGTGAACTTTGTTGTTAAACAAGAAGCGTGCTTTTAGCCCTGAGTCTTTGAGTTGTGACGCGCGGATGGCAACATCAATATTGTGTTCATTAAGGTTGACGATGCGGTCATCGATGCTGAGGTTAATGCGGATACCTGGGTGCTGTTCAATGAAAGCTTGAAGCGGCTCACTGAGTAACATCGATGAAAAAGCACTTGGCGCAGATATCTTAAGCTCACCTTCCACGGATTCTGTTTCACGCTTGAGCCTACTTTCTATGGTAGACATCTCTTCGAGTAAACGGGAGCAATAAGTCAGGTAGTCTTTGCCTGCATGGGTTAGGGATATTTTGCGACTGTTTCGCTGAAACAGCGTCATTCCTAAATCACTTTCTAACCACGCAATCTTTTTACTTACGGCACTTTGTGTCACGTCGAGTTTATTGGCAGTAGCAGTAAAACTGTTCAGCTGCGCAGTTTCCACGAAGATACGAATACACTCAATTTTATCCATTCTAGTTGTCCTATATCTTGTACCTAAACCCAATCATTCCAAATTGGAATCCTGACTATCATAAAACTAGCATTTATCGTTCCATTTATGAATGGTTAAATGATTCCACTACGTTAATGATTCTTAAGAAAGGTGGCAACATGAGTACAGTAGTGAGTGTATTACTAGTGGTGTTCTTTTTATTGGCGAGTTCAATCAAGACAATTGCTTGGCAAAAGAAAGTGTTTGAAATCCAGCTTGGCTTTTTTAAAAGCTATGGATTAAATCGCGTCATCATGTTTCTAGTTGGCATGGTTGAGTTTACTGGAGCTGTATTGTTGCTCTGTGCTTTGGTTGGTTTAGCACCTGAACATACGCAACTGATGGGAGGTTTGATATTAGCGAGTACTTCACTAGGGGCGATTTACTTTCATTTGAGATTCGATACGTGGAAGGATGGTATTCCCGCGATGGTTACTCTGTTGGGTTCTGGCTTCTTGGTCATTGCATCGTACTAAGTTTATTCGACATGTAGCGATAGCTATGAGAGGCAAAGGAAATAAGAGTAGGGCACGAAGCCCTACCAAATGGAAACGGTTTAGAACTCAGAAGGCACTTCAAACTCGAGCCATTCACCGGTTGTTGGGTGAATCAGTTTTAAGTAGCCAGCGTGAAGGTGTAAACGATCACGTTTGTATCCGTATAAGTCGTCACCACGAATCGGTACACCAAGGCCTGACGGGTGAGCACAGTGTACGCGCAGCTGGTGGGTTCGTCCTGTTTTAGGGTACAAGTGAACCTTGGTTTTGCCATTGTTGGTGCTGACCGCTTCCCAATGAGTTTCAGCATTACGTCCATGTTCATGGCAAACCAATTGTCTTGGTCTGTCTGTTATGTCGCCGCGCAAGGGCAAGCTGATATCGCCAGATTTGCCGTCGATTTCACCATCTAACAGAGCTGTATATCGTTTCTCTACGGTTCTATCAATGAACTGCTTCTGGATGTGTTTATTGGACTCTGCGGTCAGCGCCAAGATCAATAAGCCTGACGTCGACATGTCCAATCGATGGATAATCAAAGGGCCTGTTGCATCGGGATAACGCGCTTTAATACGGGTATAAACAGAGTCTTCGATAAACTTACCAGGAACCGACAAGAACTCCTCGGGTTTATTCACCACCACGATCTCGTCATCTTCATAGACAATATCAAACGACTTACCAACCGCAGGGTTCACGATAAGCGGGTTCTCTTCTAATTCGATGCCGTTTAGCTGGTGGTCGAGGATCTCGAAGCTTTTACTTTGGCAAACCGGGTACAGGTTTGCGTGCTGGCGAATGACAGCCGTTGGAGGCAATCCCCACCAAAACTCAGACAATGCTAATGGCTGAAAGCCGTGTTCAAAAGCAAAATTAAGCAGCTTAGGTAGGCAGCAGTCGCCAGAGCCTTCAAGAGCGTCTTTGCCATCTAACAATTCAAGCAGGTTCTTTGATTCGAGAGCTTGGTTGTTAAAGCGATAATGAGACAACCGTTGCGCTTCTAATTCGGCTGAGATCGCTTGGTACTCTTGCTTGCGGCTCGTGAGTTCGCTTTCGATAGCATCAACTTGCGACTGGCGTTCTGCGATCTTTTGTTTCCACTCGATTCTAAGTGCTTTTAAGTCGCGTTTCTCTTGGCTGCTTTGATTGCCCAGTTGTTTGAGCAAATTCGCTGCTGACTCTAGATTCCCCAATGCCTTTTCTTGATTGGCTTGTTCTCTGAGTTCGTTACGCTGAGATTTGTTTGCTGCCATGGCTAATTGAAAGGCTTCGATAGCTTGTGCTGATTCGATTTTTAACTCTTCAAATTCAGCCAATAATGCGTCTAGGTTGTGCGACTGTTGTAGTTTTTCAATGTCATCCGCTAGTTGCGATTGGCGAGCAAGGTTTGCACTGTTGTGAGATTGAAACTGTTCTGAATCGAAGGCTGATGGAACAAAGTTAATGTTGTTTAACTGAGAGGCCAAAGACGGATATAACTGCAAACCTGAAAACGCAGAAAGGTAACCTAGCTCTTGTGTAGTTGGGTTCTGAACAAGAAGCACGGCGTAGAGGTTGCCTTGCGATGTTTCATTCACACCGCAGTCGAGTAACGACTGCTGAAGTTGCTGCATGGCAAACTCACACGTTGGATGTGGTGTGTAGTAGTACGGAAACGTAAAACGAGTCGGTAGCGGTAAGTCTACATTCGTATTGTCGTTTTTTAGGTGCAGTGGTGTGTATTGAGCAAGGTTTGCTGACATGAAGATCAAACTCTATGGCTGTTCAGTTAGAGTTCGGTATTGTTGTCGAAATGAAGGTAAATGAGAAGCCAAAGCGAAAGATAAATCGGCTTTGGCTTCATTTAGTTGCTTGTGCTTATCCGAAGCGCGTCCGAGCTTGATTGAAACTCGATCAGTTCGAGTGTTCTAGCTCTAGTTGCTCGGCTTTTTGGTAAGCAGGGTGGCTCGTTAAAAGATCACCGTATTTAGCAATGTTAGGGTAGAGCGCAGTGGCACCGAAGTTACCCACGATTTCTACGATGAACGACATCATGAAATCGGCACCCGTCAGAGTATCAGCAACAAGGTAAGTTTTACCTTCAAGCGCTTCGTTGACAAAGGTTAGGATCTTTTGGTTTTCATCATCAGCGTAGCCGCCAAGGAAATTAGTCTCGCAACCGTCTTTCATCACAAAGATTTTAAGTAGCATTGGCAGAATACCAGAGCTTTCAGCGAAGTGAAGCCACTGTGAGTATTCCACGTAGTCAGCGGTGCCGCGCACTGGTGCGAACTTACCTTGACCGTATTTGTCGATTAGGTACTCGGTGATAGCACCAGATTCGCTGATCACGACGCCATCGTCTTCAATAACCGGAGATTTACCAAGAGGATGAACGGCCTTCAATTCTGGTGGCGCTAGAAACGTTACACTGTCTCGTTGGTATGGTTTGATTTGATAATCAACACCAAGCTCTTCCAGTAGCCAGATGATTCGTTTTGAGCGAGATTTGTTTAGGTGATGCAAAGTAATCATGATTTTACCTAGTTAACTGGTTCAGTTTTTGAATTTATTTAGCTTCGTTTGTTTTGATAACAAGCTTACCGAAGTTTTGGCCTTCCAATAGACCCATGAATGCTTGTGGCGCCTCGTCTAGGCCTTCAACTAGGTGCTCACGGTAATGCATCTTGCCTTGAGACAACCATTCTGTCATTTGAACAGCAAACTCATTGTAACGGTGTGCGTAATCATCAAAGATAATGAAACCTTGCATCTTAATACGCTTGACCAAAAGAGTGCCCATAAGGCTAGACATGCGATCTGGGCCTTCAGGAAGTGATGTCGCATTGTATTGTGAAATAAGGCCACAAACAGGAATGCGAGCACCAGTGTTAAGCAACGGCATTACCGCATCGAACACCTTGCCGCCAACGTTTTCAAAATAAACGTCGATGCCGTTGCTACATGCTTTAGCTAGTTGCTCCGAGAAGTCGTCGGCTTTGTGGTCGATACATTCATCAAAACCAAGCACTTCTTTCGCGTACTGACATTTCTCTTGACCACCAGCAACGCCAATGACACGACAGCCTTTTAATTTTCCGATTTGGCCAACGGTTGCGCCTACTGCACCTGTTGCAGCCGCAACGACTAGAGTGTCGCCTTCTTTAGGTTGGCCGATATCAAGTAAGCCCATGTACGCAGTAAAGCCTGGCATACCCATGATGCCCAGTGCGTAAGAAGGGTGTGTTGGCTCTTTGCCTAGTTTGATTAATCCTTCACCGTTAGACACTCCAAGATCTTGCCAACCTGTGTAAGCCAGTACCCATTCGCCAACTTCAAAATCGCTATTGTTTGACTCTTCAACCTGACACACGGTTGCACCGACCATCACTTCATCAATCGCAACAGGGTCTGCGTAAGATTTAGCATCGCTCATTCGGCCACGCATGTACGGGTCTAGAGAAAGGTAAACTGAGCGAAGTAACATCTCGCCGTCTTTAATTGTTGGTGCGGCTACTGTCTCCAAACGGAAGTTATCTTGAGTCGGTGCGCCTACTGGGCGAGAAGCCAATACGATGCGGCGGTTGTCTTGTTGAGTCATTGGGTATCCTTAATTTTATATTATGTTTATTTAGAATTAGACCAGTCGTCTAGTCTTGTTGTCTAAAAATCCCGCCGTCATCAAATGATAAGAGGGCGGGTTATCTGTCGTTAGTAAAGACTAAACACAGTACGTGGTTAGTTTTTACCTTTTAAAATCTGTTGGGTTAGGTTTAAAGCTGATTCTAAGCTACGTGAACTCTGGCTTAGTTTGCTTAATAAGCTTGCGCCTAACCACATAGAATATAGATTTTGAGCGGTTTCTTGGCTCTCTTCAACCTTTATCGAGCCATCATCAATACCACCGACAATGCACTGCTCGATGGTATGCGTCACTTTCTCAGCACCTTTCAATAGCGCTTGGCGCATAGGATCAGAAAGATCAGAAACTTCGGCGCTGAGCTTAACGACTAAGCATTTATGAGCGTTACAAGTACCGTTTTCAATCTGTGACCATCGAGTGAAATAACTGATAATTCTCTGGTAATGGTTGCCTTCACCATGAACCAAAATAGTTTCAACTCTGCTGATGTAGGTCTCAAAATAGTGCTGGATCAGAGCCTCGCCAAATTGCTCTTTAGATTTAAAGTAGTGGTAAAACGATCCTTTTGGAACATCCGCTTCTTTAAGCAATTGCGATAAGCCAACGCCGTTAAAGCCGTTGTTCACTATTAATTGGTAGCCAACATCTAAAACATGCAGGCGTGTGTCGTTCGTTTTATCGTTCATGGGCTTACTATAAGTTAAATTAGACCAGTCGTCTAGTCTTCGGCTTTTTGAGGTATATTCCGTCGTTACAAAAGTGGCTTCAATTATTCAATTATTCAATTATTCAATTATTCAAACGTTCACATATAAAAAAGCCCCAACATAGCTCGTATGTTAGGGCTTAAATCAGTCTCTTCAATTATTTGATAGAGATTAACTCAACATCAAAAATCAAAGTTGCTGATGGTGGGATAGGGCCTGAACCACCTTTACCGTAAGCCAATTGGCTTGGGATAAACAGGCGAACTTTTTGGCCTTCGACCATGTAAGTCAAACCTTCTTGCCAGCCTTTTATCACTTGTTTAAGAGCAAATGAGATTGGCTCACCACGATCAACAGAGCTGTCGAAAACAGTGCCGTCGATAAGTGTACCGTGGTAATGAACCGTTACTTTGCTGTTCTTAGTTGGGTGCTCTGTACCAGTACCTTCTTCAAGAACTAGGTATTGAAGACCACTTTCAGTCGTAACAACCCCTTCTTTAGCGCCGTTTTCGATAAGGAATTGTTGGCCTTGTTCGATATTTTCTTCGCCAGATTTATGGTTCATCCAAGTGCGGTAGATCATGAAGCCAGCCAAAATAAAGACAATGACCGGGATGATAAATTTAGACATAGTAAAACCTATTTATTGTTGATTTTTTATAGAGAAAAGCCGTTACGGCTGAGTCAAAAGGTAGTTGATCGTTTTTGCGATACCTTGAACATCTTGGTGACCTGCTGTGAGTACTTGGTATTTACCGTTGATGATAAATGTTGGTACTGAGTTGATTTGACCTTTTACTGAGATCTCTTCAGCTTTCTCTACGTAGTCAAATAGAGCGACTTGCTGTTCTTTGTTCAGTTGGTATGGGCTAACCAGACCACGAGAAGTGAACTCAGTCTCTAGAGCTTGTTGACGTTGTTCAGGAGTCGCATCTGCACCCATTTGAACCGCAGCAAATAGGTCGTCCATGAACGCGTGGTCAGGTTTTGCATCAAGTTGCATTGCTGCTGTGTAGTAGATCATTGCGCTGATTTGAGCACTTTCATTGAACGTAACGTGCATCTTGCCAATAGTTTGGTCTGTTAGAGATTCGATCTCTGGAATTGCACTTTCCATTTGACGGCAGTGACCACAATTTAGAGAGAAGATTTCAGTGATCGGAGACAGGTTAAATTCAGTTAGAGCAGTAGGCAGCGCTTCGTATTGAACGCCTTTCTGTGGCTCGTCTGTTTCACTACAACCCGCGATAATCAGTACGGCAGCAAGTGCTGTGATGAATTTAGTAAATGGTTTAAACATAATGTTTGCTCTAGCGTTGAGAAGTCGTGAGATTCTAACTATTTAGTACGAATTGGAAAACAATTATAAGGTAAATAAATGCAAACAGTTGGAACGGGCGGGCGATGACAGGCGAGTTGACGGTTAACTGTGATCAAAAACACTTTTTTGGGACGTGCTTTCTTTTCGTATAAAGTTTTTGTCTAAAGTTTTTCTCTCAGTGCCGATATAGACATTAGTGAATGGTTTATCTGCATAAGTGGTTGGTGAAGTAATGAGATATTTAGCGATAATGTTAAGCATAGCTTTGGCTGGGTGCGAAACTACGTTACCAACGGGGTTATTCGGTGAGGATATGTTACAAACTGCACCGAAAACTGATTACGACATTATGTACCCTGAATGGGGGGTGGTTCAAACCACTCATCAGCAAGGAACTATTACCACTAACTACGGACGTGGCGTTTCGACCAATGATCCACTGGAAGTCTTTTTAAGACAAAACCGTATCGATTTTGAAGTTTTACCTGGCAACCATGTGATGGTAAAGCTTGTACAGCATGTGAACTTTAAAACAGGTTCGACATCTCCTGAACCCGCTTACAACAATTGGTTGGACACGTTAGGCAGCTATCTTTCTCGACGCCAAGACATTGATGTCGTCATTGAAGGACACACTGATAATACAGGTAGTGATCGTGTTAATGATCCGCTCTCTGAACAGCGCGCAAAAGAAGTGAAAGCTCGCTTAGAAAGTAACTATGTTTCGAGTCGTGCTATTTACACCCGCGGTTTCGGTGAGTACGTTCCCGCGTGTAACAACGCTTCAGTACAAGGTAAAGCCTGTAACCGCCGTGTAGAGTTGATGCTGATTGTGGCGAAATAGATGCGAGAAGCTTGATTCTTTGAATCGAAAGAGCGTATCGATTACAGACATAAAAAAATCCCTCATGAAGAGGGATTTTTTGTATTTTGCTTGTGTTGCTTTTTCCGCTTATGCGAACTGATTTTCTAAGTAAGATACGATATCTGAAGATTCGTACATCCACTCAGTTTTACCGTCTTTCTCGATACGTAGACAAGGCACTTTCACACGACCGCCGCCAGCTTCAAGCTCTGCACGGTGTTGTTCGTTGTTTTTTGCATCACGAAGTTCAAACTGAACAGACTGACGTTTCATCGAGCGTCGTACTTTTACACAAAATGGACATGCCTCGAATTGGTACAACGTGTGCGTTTTTGCCTGCTCGTTCACTTTGCTTTGTTCTTCTTGAGAACGCTTCACACCGCGTGGGCTGAAAACAAAATTCAACAACAAGATGACGCGACCTAAAAACCAACGGATAAACTTCATAACTCTCTCTACATATTTAAAATTAGCGTTACAATTTGCAGCATTATATACACAAGTTTTGTCAGATGCTCGCAACAAACCGCTAATATCTATTTTGTCCGTTCGATCGTGTGAGACTTCGCCACATTTAGCCCTAAACGTTTGGACAGTCGAGTCAGGTTTGCTCGGTCTGTTTTCAGAACTCGCCCTGCTTGCGCCCAGTTAAAGTTGGCATCTTCCAACACCTCAGTGATGATGCTGCGTTGAAAATCATCGGTAGCGCCACGTAAACCTGCAGATAGGTCGATCGTTGGTGTTGATAAAGGTGTGTTTTTTACCTGTGTCGTCGCTATAGGCTGATCTTGGTCGAGTGGGCCACAATCTTCTTTAGTGATTGTCACGAGGTTTTTGTTGGTGCTACGAGCTAATGCTTTTAGTGCTGAACGGCTAATCACGTGCTCAAGCTCACGTACGTTACCTGGCCAATCGTAACGGTTTAAAAATACCAGTACATCAGAGCGGAATTTAACTTGGTTGATACCAAGTTTACGACGTGCCTGTTCTAGGAAGAAGCCTGCTAGCAAGCTGATGTCGTCACCTCGGTCTTTCAGAGCTGGCACTGCGATAGGGTACACACTCAATCGGTGGTATAAATCGGCTCTGAATCGACCGTCTTCAACTTCTTGCTTTAAGTCTCGGTTGGTTGCAGCTAAAACACGAACATCAATAGTTTGAATGTTGTCTTGGCCTACAGGTTGGATTTCGTTGTTTTGCAGTGCACGCAATAGCTTACTTTGTGCTGCTAAAGGCAATTCACCAATTTCATCTAAGAATAGCGTGCCGCCATCGGCTAGAGCAAACTTACCTAAGCGGTTTTTGTCTGCACCAGTAAACGCGCCACGAACGTGACCAAATAGTTCACTCTCTACCAAGTTCTCAGGAATAGCTGCACAGTTGACATAGACGAGTGGGTTACGTTTACGCTGCGATTGGTGATGCAGGGTTCGAGCAACGAGCTCTTTACCAACACCTGTATCACCATGAATCAGAATATTAAATTCAGAGGGTGCGACAACCGCGATATCGTTTTTAAGCGCGACCATGGTGTCACTATTACCAATCAATTCGCCGCCGTCACGTTCCCACGCTTCAACATTCAGCTCTTCCAGTAATTGCTTTGACTGTTTTGCTTGATGTTCAAGTTGCGAGAAAGTCATCGCCATTTGCATCGTAGAGGCAGCAATAGCAGCGAGAACTTCTAGGTTCCGAGCAGGAATATTCGCGAAGACATCAGGTTTTAGGCTGTCGAGGGTTAGTACCCCTAACAATTTGTCACCAAAAAGAAGAGGCAAACCCATACAGGCATGCATAGGCAAATCGCCGTCGTGGTCGATCAGTAAGCCATCGAAAGGATCAGGCAATGAGCTATCCGCATCAAAACGAACTGGAGAACGCGATGCACAAATCGCATCAAAACGTGGATGTTCTGAAATAATAAAGCGGCGACCGAATGTATCTCGACTGAGCCCTTGCATTGCGATGGGTACTAGCGTGTCGCCTTGAAGGCTTAAAAGTGCGACACAATCACACGTTATGGTTTTACGAATGGCATCGATTAAGCGATTGAAACGGTCTTGATCGTTCACACCGCTGGCTAAACCAATGGTCATTTCCATGAGAGTGGATGCTGAGATATCTTGCATAAAGGGCTCATACTGTTTGTATTTTTATACATGGTAGAGTCTTTATGACATAAAAAAAAGGTCTTTTTGACTAAAGTTTGAAGAGGGTTTTTGAAGGAATGCTAGGCACAACAAGCTTTCGCATGTTGGCACCGTTTGTGCAATGTGTCCATTGCGTGTTGTCTATATGACTGAATATCTGACCTATCATTGATTTGAATCAATTAATGCGAATTTATCAGTCCACGTAATTCTCATAAAAATAGTAGCCAAAGAGCTCATTGAGAAAGAATTAATATAAAGTCATCTTTAAATAAAATTAGTCAATTTGACATGAAAGGTCAAAAGACTAAGTGTTCGGAGTAAATCAATGCTAAACAATCTACATATCAACATCATCAAATCGACGATTCCTCTTTTAGAAAGCGCAGGCCCTGCTTTAACTCAACACTTCTATCAACGCATGTTCACGCATAACCCTGAATTGAAAGATATCTTCAATATGACTCACCAAAGAACAGGTCGCCAAGGTGTCGCACTGTTTGAAGCTATCGCGGCTTATGCAAAGAACATCGAAAATCTAGCAGCGTTAACCTCGGCGGTTGAGCGCATTGCACAGAAACACACAAGCTTTAACATTCAACCAGAGCACTACCAAATTGTTGGTTTGCACCTGATTGAAACACTGCGTGAATTAGCGACTGAGGCATTTACTCCAGAAGTAGAAGAAGCATGGACTGCCGCTTACCTATTCTTAGCGCAAGTATTTATCGACCGTGAAGCAGAGCTTTACCTACAGCGTAAGCAAGCGGTAGGTGGCTGGGAAGCAGCACGTACTTTCGTGATTGCAGATAAGATTGAAGAATCAGCTCTAGTAACAAGCTTCATCCTACAACCAAAAGATGGCGGTGAGGTTTTGGATTACACACCAGGTCAATATATTGGTATCGAAGTGAAACCTGAAGGCGCACAATACAGCGAGATCCGTCAGTATTCACTATCAGACAAGCCGAACGGAAAATACTACCGTATCTCTGTGAAGCGTGAAGGCCAAGGTCAAGAAACGCAAGGTGTTGTTTCTAACCACATGCACGATACCGTTGCTATCGGCGATGAAGTTAGCCTATACGCACCTGCAGGTGACTTTATGTATCAAGAGCGCAGCAAGCCAGTAACGCTCATCTCTGCAGGTGTTGGTGTAACGCCAATGCAGTCTATGCTTGAATTCCTAAACACGGAAGACAAAAACGAACCAGTACTTTACCTTCACGCTTGTGAGAGCGTAGGTCAACACTCTTTCACGACTCGTGTTAAAGATATTGTTGCTGACAAAGGTTGGGAAGCGAAAACGTGGTACATGAACAAAGACGAATCTGCATGTGAAAACACGCATCAAGGCCAAATGGACCTAGCGTCTATTTCTGACACCAAAGGCTTTGAAGAGAGCGATTTTTACATTTGTGGTCCTGTTGGCTTCATGAAGAACATCGTAGAACAGCTAGATGCACTTAAAGTCGACCGTTCTCGCGTCCACTACGAAGTCTTTGGCCCTCACGCCGATTTCTAATCGTAGTCGCCTGATCTATTAACACCTTGCCTATTCAAAGGTCTCACATTGTGAGGCCTTTTTTCGTTTGGTTAATCCAGCGAGAGACAATTGGTTATTGGAGTTGGGGGTGATCAAGGTAAGATCTTCTGGCGTTCGTTTTAAGAACGCTTAACCTTTTTGGACAGGTAATCAGAATCAAAAAACTCAGGCCAGTACATTTTCACGTAACCACCTGCAACCCAAATCACTAGGATGGTCGCGATGGTTAGCTCGAAGAAACCAAACTTGTGCAGCCAATACCATTGTGGGTATTCCGCACCGAAAAACGTAGTTAGACGATGCATGGCAATAGCGCTGATCACGGAAGGGAAAGTGACGGCAGCAATCGAAGGTTGGAATTTCAGACGCATCAATCGTATGTAACACAAGTAGATCAGCAGTGTCATGGTGATAGCAATGCCAGCCAACGCGCCTGTTAGAATCGGGTCTGGGTTGTCGAAGTTAACCAAGTAAGCCGCTAAAGACAGGTTCACAGGTGCTGCCATGATGGCTAAGGTTGGTCTTGCTCGGCGTGGCAGGTTTCCTTCGAATACCAAGCGGTACAACACCACTGGCAGCATTAGGAAATAGATACCGATGCAAGTGGCCGCAAGTGTTTCTGAAAAAACGGTGTGCCCAAATTGTGAGCCTGCTAAGGAACTGCTGATTAACCCCACCGGATACAGAAACCAACTCGGTACAATGTTCGACATTTTAAAGTTGATGATCTGGAAACTAAAGAACAACACCATCATGGTAAAATGCAATAACAACGCGCAGAACCAGACTGGGTAAGCAATGACTGGAGAGATTTCGGCTAAATAGTCGCATAGAATCAATAACGCCATGCTCATTGGTGCCATCAAGCTTCCACTAAGCGGGTGACGAATGTCATTGATGAAAGTATTAAAGCTGGTGAGATAACGAAGTAAAACGGGTAGCAATAACAGTGCGCCAAATGCAGCAAGGTAAGGGCGAATGATCTCACCAACCCCTGGCAGATATAATGCCCAAGCTTGCCCAAGCCCTATAACGCCAAGTGCTAAAGATGCCTGAGATGGTGGAACATTCTTTACTTGGGTTAATCTTCTCCAGTTCAACGACTTGCTCCACTCAGTTAAATGTAGAACGTATACTCTAATCAAAACGTTCAGTCATGCTCACCATCGGTGTTGTTAGGCATGTAAATAATTTCGTGGATAATAGCAAGTTTAACGTTTGCTTTTAAGGTTTTGATTCGAAATTGATATATAAAGCGCGATGAAAGTGTTTTTGATTTTCTTGAGTGTTCTATAAATATTGAGCTTGGTTTGCTTATTGTATTAGTGGGATTTGATTGTATTAGTGGAACTCAACGAGTTACGTTTAAGTCCCACATTTGAACTGACGTTTTCAATGTAATTAACGAACTTCCTCTTGCTGAGGGAGATCTTGCTGTCTTAGTTTCTCGTTTTTCAGCGTACGGTTAAGTAGTTGGCTGTAAATTGGCTGACCACCTAACATCTGAGCAATGATTACCGCGCCTAAGCAGGTGATGATCAACGGTAAGATGAGGTAGTAGTTATTGGTCATTTCAATAACCAACAGTATGCCTGTGATAGGTGCTCGCACGGTGGCGGCAAATAAGGCTCCCATGCCAGCAATTGCAAACATACCCGGTTCAATATTCAGTTCAGGAAAGAATGCCGCCGCGATAAGCCCAAACGCGTAACCAAAGAGCGTTCCTAGAGCAAGCATTGGTGCAAAGATACCACCCGGTGCACCAGAGCCGAAACAAAGTAGCGTGGTGAGCACGCGCCCTAAGAAGATTAACAGCAGCACGTTTGCGCTGTAGTTGCCATTCGTGATGTTCGGGATGATACCAATACCACCGCCAGTCAACTCGGGTATATAGAGCAGCAATAAGCCAAAGCAACCGCCCAGCAGGGAACCTGTCATTAAGTAGCGTTTACGGTCATTCTTGTGTATTGCCACAAACAGGTCTTGCGAAAGTGTAATCAGCTTATTGAAAATCACACCAAACAGGCCGAACAACACGCCTAACAACAAGAATAACCACAGAGCATCCAGTTCAGGCGGTTGGTATTGAGGCATAGTGATAACGGCAGATTGTCCATTGATTGATCGAAAAACGATGTTGGCTGAAACCGCGGAGATGATGACGGCTTTAATTGATATGAGTGAGTAGCGAAACTGTGGTCTCATCTCCTCGACTACAAACATGATGCCAGCCAGTGGTGCATTGAATGCGGCGGCTAAACCACCTGCGGCACCCGAAGCTAATAGTGAGTGGCGAGTATCGTCATCTTTAACTCGAAAGATATCGGTGACCATGCGACCAATACTGCCGCCCATTTGAACGGTTGGTCCTTCTCGACCTAAAACCATACCAGAGCCTAATGCGCCCATACCGCCAAAGAATTTTACTGGCAATACTCTCCACCATCGAACAGGGCGCATACCGTCCATAGCACCTTCAATTTCGGGGATGCCTGAGCCTGCAGCCTCTGGAGCAAAGCGGTGAACGAGGAAGTAACCAATAAAGGCAAATGCAGCACTAATAAGGAAAGCGGCCAGCCAAAGGGGTAAATAGCTACCGATTTCATCTTTAAGCCAATCGGTACGAGTTTCTGTGATGAAATGAACCGCGACTTCGAAATAGGTACCCACCACGCCAGCAAGTACACCTACAATACAAGAAAGAAAGAGAACGGAAGCGGGTGTTTTATCTCTTGAGAGAAATTGATTAATAGCATCCCTTGGCATTTTGGCGAGTAGGGACTGCTTAATTTTCTCTCTTCTGGTCATTGAGATAAGGCTCCTGAATGGGTTGAGGCGGGACTGCAATAAATTATACGCGTCCTCTGCATATCCTATAGCAGCAAAGATGCAAAGTTGAATTTCATTTATGGAATATACGTGTTACATAAATGGAATCTATAGGCAATAGTTGAATCGCCGTCACAATTTTGATCGATTCTCCGGTGGCGGCTTGAATATCCCCAAAAATGAACCATAGTTAAATCGTAAAGCAACATAACGAACCGCAAGGAGAAGTGAGGTTTTACACACAATTTGGATGGATTCAGAATAAAGTTTTAGTTCCTCGTTAAATGTTCAGGTCGATATTTAAGGCTTCCTGATTCGCGAACTCACGATTGAGTAACGAGGGTGAGGCGTACTGAGTAAGTACGCCTTTAGTTCGTCTGGAGCATTCCTTTTTCATAGTTCCCCCCTTTCTAGTGACACTCATACAACTTCTGGCTTAAATCATTCTCCGTATAAACAAGCGATTGGGGTCAATTTCTCCGTGATTGTGTATATACTCCTAAAAAAAGGAGAACTGATATGACCAAAAAAGTTCCTACAAACATAATTACGGGTTTCTTGGGTGTTGGCAAAACGACAGCTATTTTGAACCTGCTCAAAAATAAACCTGAGAATGAAAACTGGGCTGTCCTGGTTAATGAGTTTGGCGAAATCGGCATTGATGGCGCATTAATGACAGACCAAGGTGCTTTAATTAAAGAAGTACCGGGTGGCTGCATGTGTTGTACTGCAGGTGTGCCTATGTCGGTAGGTATTAATGCCTTACTGCGCCAAAAACCGGACCGTTTATTGATTGAGCCAACTGGGCTTGGTCACCCTAAACAGGTTATTGCGACACTCACTTCAGAGCAATACACACCTTATGTTGATTTAAAAGCGACGCTTGGCTTGGTTGACCCACGAAACCTATCCAATGAAAAGTACACGTCGAATCAGAACTTCAATGATCAACTGGACAGTGCTGATGTGATTTTTGGTACTAAGGTTGACCTTGTGCATTCTGAAGACATCGATGTGTTCAATGATTGGGTGACGGATCAAACGCCAGCAAAAGTCTTCCATAAGCTAATTCACGATGGTGAAGTGCCATTGGAAGTGTTGGACATTGAAAGAGTATACGGCAGTGCTTCCTCTCATATTGAAGCGCATCATCACGATCACGCTGAGCAAGAGCCTCAATTCCAACTTCCTCCCGGTGAAGCTTTCATCCGTAAAGAGAATAAAGGACAGGGCTATTTCAGTTGCGGTTGGCTATTTGGCGCAGAGCATAAGTTCGACTTTGATGCGCTGTTTTCAATGCTGTCGGATCTTACGGCTGAGCGTGTAAAAGCCGTGGTGAATACTGAACAAGGTTGCTATGCGTTTAACGTGGCGAATCAAGTGGTGTCAGTGAATGAAATTTCCCTTGATGGCTTTGAGTCTCGTCTTGAAGTGATCGACTCGCAGTTAATGCCTTGGGACGATCTCGAGCAGATTCTACTCAAGCTGTGTGGCATCAAATAGCGCCATTTTTACTGTTTGAACTGATGATCTCGGTGTTTACTTCGTTGAAGGTGGGGTAAACACCAGATTAAATGAGAAAGTTTGCGTTATATCACGATAAATGTGAGATAAATCACTCTAATTACTTTATAGTGCTCGGCTGAAATAAGAATGTAGGCTGTCTGCTTAAGGAACCCGTAACAATGTCATTTTCCTCTCAAGGTTTTGCTCCTGAATTAGTCAAAGCGTTGACTGAGTGTGGTTATGAAAAACTCACTCCAATTCAACAAAAAGCGATTCCAATGGCTCGTAAAGGCCATGATATTTTTGCTACTGCTCAAACCGGTACGGGTAAAACAGCGGCATTTTCATTGCCTGTTATCCAACACCTTTTGAACAGCGGCAAAAAGGCGTCTAGAGGAACGGCTCGCGGCCTTATTCTTGCTCCAACTCGTGAGCTTGCTGCGCAGATCGCTCAAAACATTAAAGACTACGTTAAATACACGGAACTAAGCGTTTCTGCGGTTTACGGTGGTAACAAGATGTCTTCACAAGTTCGTCAACTAGAGCTGGGTGTGGATATTTTGGTTGCAACACCTGGCCGTTTAGAAGAGCACTTAGAAGCGGGTAACGTGTCTATCGCAAACCTAGAATTTCTAGTATTTGATGAAGCTGACCGTATCCTTGATATGGGCTTTATCAATGCCGTTCGTAAGATCATGCTAGATGTAGAAACATCACCGCAAATCATGATGTTCTCTGCAACGACTTCTACTCAGTTAAACCAACTGTCTGTTGATATTCTGCGTAAACCAAAACGTATCAGTGTTGAGCGTGAAAACTCAACGGCTGCAACTGTTGGTCACGTGGTGTATCCAGTTGATCAAGAGCGTAAAACAGAGTTACTTTCTGAGCTGATCGGTCGTAAAAACTGGCGTCAAGTGCTTGTTTTCGTGAACTACAAAGAAACAGCAAACGATGTAGTTAAAGAGCTCAAGCTTGACGGCATTAAAGCGGTACTTTGTCACGGTGATAAAGCGCAAAGTGCTCGTCGTCGTGCGTTGGATGACTTCAAAGAAGGCAGAGCGCGCGTAATGGTTGCAACCGACGTTGCGGCACGTGGCCTTGATATCGAAGACTTACCTCACGTAATTAACTATGACATGCCTTTCCTAGCGGAAGATTACGTTCACCGTATTGGTCGTACAGGTCGTGCTGGTAAACAAGGTCATGCAATCTCTTTTGTTAACCGCGAAGAAGAGCTGACTGTTGTTCAAGTCGAAAAACTGATTCAACAACGTATTCGCCGTGTTGAACAACCGGGTTATGAACCGAAGAAACGTGATGCTTACATCGAGAAGCTGAACACTAAATCGGCTTACAAAAACCGCCAAGGTCGTAAGAACAACGCGAACGAAGAGCCTCAAGATCAAGCAAGCGCTGAACGTCGTTTGACTATGATGAAGCGAATTAAAAACCGTCGTAAGTAATTACGGTTGGTGATTAAAAAGAGCCACTGTTATGTGGCTCTTTTTGTTTGTATTGTTCGCAATATTGGTTATTGTCATCACTACTTCGTTTCAACATCGCTTCATTTCAAGTCCGATCAAGAAGCAAAAGCCACTAAATAAAAATAAGTCGATAAGGTAATAATATGGATAGCGCACTACTTTGGGCTTTTATTCCCACGTTTTTCTTCGTGTCAATCACGCCCGGTATGTGTATGACTTTGGCGTTGACACTTGGAATGAGTGTTGGATACAAACGTACATTATGGATGATGATCGGTGAACTGGCCGGTGTCGCTGTGGTTTCCATTGCTGCGGTATTGGGTATTGCATCTATTATGTTGAACTACCCGTGGCTATTTACGGGCTTCAAGTTTGTTGGTGCAGCTTACTTGTTCTATTTAGGCGTTCAGATGTGGCGTTCGAGAGGCAAACTGGCGATCAGCACTGACAACCAAACAACAAAAGTCAGCAATGATTGGGACTTGGTGGTTCAAGGCTTCGTGACAGCGATTGCGAATCCGAAAGGTTGGGCATTCATGATTTCGTTACTGCCTCCTTTTATTAACAGCAATAAAGACTTAGCACCGCAGTTGTTGATTTTAGTGTCTATTATTCTGGTTTCTGAATTTGTCTGCATGACCTTGTACGCGACAGGTGGTAAGAGCCTAAAACATATGCTGGGCAAAGCCGATAACGTTAAGTTGATGAACCGTATTGCAGGTACGTTAATGATGGGCGTTGGTGTGTGGTTGTTCGTTAGCTAATTCTGGTTAGCCTGCAACGAGCAGAGATCACCGACTCAGTCGTTCCTCCTTCTCGAGGATGACGGTGCGTGATTTGGTTTGGGGTGAAGAGCAGTTTACAAAGCCGCAGATCATTAGTTGAGTCAAAGAGCTTATAGAATATAAAAAGAGCGATAGGGCATTTGGCCTTATCGCTCTTTTTGATTTTACTTAGCTAGCGAACAGAAACTAGATAATAGTAAGGTTGATGATCTTAGCTAGATTTGCGTATTAAACTGCGATTTCACCGCCGTCTTCACGGCGAATCACAACGGTAGATGCTCTTGGACGAACGTTGCCTTGAGTTTGTGCGGTTGCATCTTGAGACGATGGCCAGTTTGCTGGGTGTTGAATGTTCACAAACAGTGATTTGTAATCAGGGCTAATGGTAAAGCCTGTTGCTTCGCAACCGTTTGGACCTACAAAGAAGCGTTTAAGTTGTGCTTGGTTGTTTGCATCAATTACCGCGCTGTTGCCGTTGTCATCCGTTAACTGAGATGGAACCACTGCCAGCATTTGGTCATTGGTGTAGCCAGTAACTTCGTCTGCGCCGTTATCTGTCTGAATCCACAAGATGCCACGAGCATCAAACGCTAAGCCGTCAGGGCTTGCGAATTGGTTCATGTCTGTTAGGCCTGAGCGGTTAATAGACTTGTCTTCCACTGCTGGAGAACCAAATACGAAGATATCCCAATCGAACTCGCTTGCCGTTTTACCTTCATCCCAACGGATAACATGACCGAACTTGTTGTCTACGCGAGGGTTCGCAGAGTTCGCTTCTTTACGCTTGTTGTTATTAGTTAGCGTTAGGTAAGCCGTACCTGTCATTGGGTCAACAGAGCACCATTCAGGGCGATCCATTGGCGTTGCACCAACAAGGTCGGCAGCGCCTGCGGTATTAATGATAAGCGCCGCTTGAGAATCAAATGAATCACCTAGCTTGCCGCCGTTTGTCGTCTTGCTGCCCAACGTTAGTGGTAGCCAAGTACCTGAACCGTCATCGTTGAACTTAGCCACATACAGTGTGCCTTTGTCCATGTACTTGTCACCCGCGCTTAGGCGATTGCTCGGCTCTGCGTCACGTGGGTCCCATTTCGCTTCAGAAACGAACTTGTACAGGTATTCAAAGCGAGAATCGTGGCCAGAATAGAACACGATAGGCTCACCTTCAGTAAGTTTGCCAAACGTACAACCTTCATGACGGAAACAACCCAGTGCAGAACGTTTTTTAGCGCGAGAGTTTGCTGTGTATGGGTCGATTTCAACTATGTAGCCGTGACCGTGTGCTTCGTTACGGTAATCGTCCATTGCTGACTCACCTGTTGGTGTGACATCAAAGCGAGCAAATTCGTCTAAGCGTTCTTGTTTGTCACCAGAAAGCGTGTCCCAACCGTAACGTGTTTTGTCGGTAGCGATACCAATACGTTTTTGTGCTGGCGTTGTCTCGCCTTTGTTAACAAAATAACCCGGCCAGTTTTCTTCACACGTTAGGTAAGTGCCCCATGGCGTGTAGCCATTACCACAGTTGTTTAACGTGCCACGAGCTTGGCTGCCGTCTTGTGAGAACTTGGTTTTGGTAAATTCACTGTGAGCAACAGGGCCAGACAGGTCCATTACTGTTGCGCCTGTATAGCGGCGGTTCAGTGGATCGTTATCGACCATCACCCATTGGTTGCCTTCAAGTTTCACACGAACCACACTGACACCGTGCGCGTTGATCTCTTTACGTACTTCATCAAGGCTAGGGCGAGCGCCTTCGTTGTATGTTGGGCCGTTGGCGTGCAGCGCTTTTTGGTCGATGTATTCGTGGTTGATCACCAACAAACCGTCGTTGCTGTTGCCATTAAGCGGGAAGAAGTGCATGCCGTCGTGGTGCATGCCCAGTGAGTTTGCTTGATCTTGTGCGTTGTTGGTTCCATCTTTTAACCAAGCCTTGCCTTGCTTGTTCAGTGGGGTACCCCAAGGAACCAATACTTGTGCTGTATAGCCTTTTGGTACAACGACACTGTCTGTCAATGATCCTTTAACCGATTCGAATGCAAGTGTTGCAGTGCTTTTTTGTGCGCCCGTTGCTTGCATTGTCGCAGCGTTAGCCGTGCTGTGACCCGCTAAACCAAACGCGCCAAATGCGGTCATTGCACTGATGCCTAAACCGCCTTTCAGAACATTTCTTCTTGAAAGGTTCGCATCTAAAACTTCTTCGAAGGGTTTGTTTTTGCTCTTGTTAAAACGAGTGCTATCAAATGTTTCCTTGCTCATCTCGACTGCTTCCTATTGGCTGATTTTATTATTCGTTATTCATGACTAACTCAGTTATTAACTAATGAGTTAATAAGTTTGGTCAATGTGTGACTAATCGTGAAGCAGTTAAGTGACAGATTTTTATAGATTTGATTAAGATTTTGTTTCTGTAGCATGATTTTTTCTGCTAAGCCTCTCGTGCAATACAAAACTCTTGGGAATTAACGAAGAACTGTGTATAAATGCTTTATCAAACGAAAAGAGAGACAGTTATGAAATTAGATAAAATCGAAAACAAAAATCGCCGCCTACGCAAGAAGTTATACCTAGGTGAATTCGCTATTCTAGGTTTTGAAGTAAGCTGCACGACTTCGATTGCTGATTTTGACCAATACGATGTGTTCATCGATGAATTTATCGATTTTATCGACAGCATCGGCCTGTGCTTTGGTGGCGGTGGTTTAGAGCTGTTCGAAGGTTTCTTATGTTGTATTGAGCGCTACCGTTCAGTGACAGAAGCAGAGCAACTGCAAGTAGCGCAGTGGCTTGAAGCTCGCGCAGAAGTAAGCAAAGTAGAAGTAAGCGAACTTGTTGACGCAAACTACGCATTCTAAATTGGTGTTGTTCGGCGAACTCAGTTGGAAGCGAATAGAGCTTTCCTAAGAGAAGCTTTATACATCAGTGAAAGGCCCAGTCGGTATATCGATTGGGCCTTTTTGCGTTTGGTTGTCCCGTCCTGAAATGTGTTTACACATTGAGGACGAATTATGACTACTTCAAA
>NZ_JBFSUD010000053.1:0-33247 GCF_041467175.1 Vibrio sp. 10N.247.310.24 | reverse complement strand
CTCGGAAGGATCCTTCAACCGATCACTTTGGCTTTAACTGATCGGCATTAGCTCTTAATGAGCGGCTTTTTGCTATCTTAATCCTATCAAATCAACATATTACCTCTACCAATAACGTAACTTTTTCTGGTTAAGTTATGACATAAAGTCATTCTAAAACTCTCGTTTTTGGTACAATCTTCGGATTAAATATCTGAAACCAAACCCATAGGCACATCATGGTTCGTGAACACCAACAAGAATTACAAAAACAGCTTTGGAACATCGCCAATACACTGCGTGGCAATATGTCTGCCGACGACTTCCGTGACTACATTTTAGGGCTTATCTTCTACAAATACCTATCAGACAAACTGAACCGCTACTGTGATGAGCTGCTTGCTGAAGATGGTATTACTTTCTCTGGTGAAAATAGCGCTGAATCTGATGATGAACTGATTAAAGAGCTGCATGATGAGTGTGTCGAGAACCTTGGCTACTTCATTGCCCCTAAACAGCTATTCTCAAGCCTTGCTAAGCGTGGCGAGAAGTCTGAGTTCATTCTTGATGAGCTAAGCCGCGTCCTTAACGACATTGAACAATCCACTACCTCGGCTGATTCTGCGGATGACTTCAACGGACTGTTTGAAGAACTCGACTTGAACTCTAGCAAGCTAGGTAAGAACCCAGACGCACGTAACAAGCTTATTTGCCAAGTGTTGGTTCACTTAGAAAACATTGATTTTCAAATCGATAACACCGAAATTGACCTCCTTGGTGATGCTTATGAATACCTGATTGGTCAGTTTGCCTCTGGTGCAGGTAAAAAAGCAGGTGAGTTCTATACCCCTCAACAAGTGTCTAAAATCCTTGCCAAGCTTGTAAGTTTAAGCGGTGACGTGAAATCCGTTTACGATCCAACGTGTGGTTCTGGTTCATTGCTATTGCGCGTGGCAAAAGAAGTGAGTAGCACCAACCTAGAGTTCTGTGGTCAGGAGCAAAACCCAAGCACCTTTAACCTTGCTCGTATGAACATGCTGATGCACGGTGTGCGTTACGATAAGTTCGATATTAAGAACGACGACACCCTAGAGCACCCAATGCATACCGACAAACGTTTCGATGCTGTGGTTGCCAACCCTCCGTTCTCTGCTAACTGGAGCGCAAGCGATCTGCACCTAAACGATGAGCGTTTTGCTGATTACGGTAAGCTTGCCCCCAAAACTAAAGCAGACTTTGCCTTTGTACTGCACATGGTTCACCAGTTAAATGATACAGGTACTCTAGCGGTAGTTGTTCCTCATGGTATTCTTTTCCGTGGCGCGGCTGAAGGTCATATTCGTAAACACCTTATCGAGAACAAAAACTACCTTGATGCCGTGATTGGCTTACCTGCGGGTATCTTCTTCGGCACGAGCATTCCGACTTGTATCCTTGTATTCAAGAAGAATCGTAACAGCCCTGAGCGCAAGGAAAATAGTGCAGATAACGTCTTGTTCATTGATGCGTCGAACCACTTCGAAAAAGGCAAAGCTCAAAACCACCTTCGTGAAGAAGACGTCACTCGTATTGTTGAAGCCTACAATAAACGCGAATCAGTCGATAAATATTCGCATGTCGCGGAGCTGTCTGAGATCGCTGAAAACGACTATAACCTCAACATCCCTCGCTATGTGGATACCTTTGAAGAGGAAGAGGCAGTAGACCTTGATGCGGTGGCAACAGACCTAACCGAGCTTGAAACTAAGATGCATTCGGTGGATACGGAAATCGCTGATTTTTGTGCTCAGCTTAATATCAAAGCACCTTTTTAGTGGAGAGTGGAAAATTGAAAGTTGAAAATGAAACGCTATCCACTGTCCACTCTCAATTATCCATTGAGGAGAATGTGCCGAAGCTGAGGTTTGGTGAGTTTGAAGCTGAGTGGACGTCAAACTTTCTACCTAAAATCGCAAAAATCGAACGAGGTAAGTTTACACCTAGACCACGGAATAACCCTATATATTACAACGGTAACATTCCATTTGTACAAACTAGTGACGTCGCAAATTCGAATGGGTATATACGTAACTTTACTCAAACTTTGAATGAGAAAGGGTTAGGCGTTAGTAAATTGTTCGCTGAAAATACAGTGCTTATAACTATTGCTGCGAACATTGGTTATACAGGTGTGCTGCAAATACCAATGGCTTGTCCAGACAGTTTGATTAATCTGGAGCCTGTAAATACTGACCCATACTTTCTACATTTCCTCCTATCGACCCATCAAAGAAAGATGGACAATATCGCAGACCCCGGTGCGCAAAAGAACGTCAATAAAGCTTTCTTGAATAAGTATAAAGTTACTTACTGCCTCCTCCCAGAACAACAAAAAATCGCCTCTTTCTTATCAAAGGTCGATGAGAAGATTGGGTTGTTGTCAGATAAGAAAGACAAGCTCACCGAGTACAAACGCGGGGTGATGCAGCAGTTGTTCAATGGCAAGTGGCACGAGCAAGACGGACAGCTTAACTTTGTCCCACCCACGCTTCGATTCAAAGCCGATGATGGCAGTGAGTTTCCTGCTTGGGAAGAAAGAGAGTTTGACGACATCTTCAATTTCTCCACTGGTAAAAACATTAAGCAGAATGAAGCATCTCCTGAGTTTGATACTCCTTGTGTTAGGTATGGAGAACTTTACCATATGTATGGCGAAGTCATTACTACAGTAGTAAATGGCACTAACCTTGAGCATTCAGAGTTAACTTTCAGTAATGGCAATGAAATTCTCCTTCCTTCTGCGGGAGAAGACCCTCTCGATATTGGTTCTGCTTCAGCATTGACACTTAGTGATGTTGCAATTGGGCGAACCATCAATGTATTGAGACCAAAAGGGAATATTGATTACTGTCCTGTTTATGTTTCATTTTATATAAATGAGAAGCTGAGAAAGAAAATTTCAACATTAGCTAGAGGGGCAAGCATTAGTAACGTGTACAACTCTGACTTAAGAGGGCTATCACTTCCCCTCCCTTCAATAGAAGAGCAATACGTTATTAAATCGTTTCTGTTAAAGATTGAAGAAAAGTTGAAGTTAACCAACTCTGAGCTTGAAAAAGCCAAAGAGTGGAAAAAGGGATTATTACAACAGATGTTCGTTTAGTTAATTGAAAATGGAGAGTGGATAGTTGACAGTGTCGTTATCCACTTTGACCTATCAACTATCAACTCACTGAAGGTTAAGCCATGGATGGGGTAATAAAAACAAAGTCATACAGTTTTTCACTGCGTATCATTAAGTTGTATCAGTTTTTGCAGAGTGAGAAGCGTGAGTATGTACTTTCCAAGCAACTGCTGAGAAGTGGTACATCCATTGGTGCTTTAGTCCGTGAAGCTGAACATGCACAGTCAAAAGCTGATTTTGTAAATAAAATGAACATTGCTTTAAAAGAAGCGAATGAAACGGTTTATTGGCTTGAGTTACTTAGAGATTCCCAATATATCTCACAAAAACAAGCAGATTCCATCATTCCAGATAGCATTGAACTGCTGAAACTTTTAATCAGCATAGTAAAAACCAGCAAACAGAACTTAAACAAGTAGCACTTTTAGCTATCAATTTTCAACTATCAGTTATCAACTATTATGAGCACACAATCAGAAGCTAAACTTGAAAATGACTTAATCACTCAGCTTACCGCTGCGAGCTTTGAACCCGTCAAGATAGAGAACGCCGCTGCGCTTAAAGCCAACCTAAAGGTGCAGCTTGAGCGTGCGAACAACCTAGCGCTAACCGAGCGTGAATTTGAGAATGTGCTCATTAGCCTTGAGAAAGGCAACATCTTCGACAAATCTAAGCGCCTTAAAGGTAAGGTCGATGTGGTGCATGACGATGGCACTATCAGCTACCTCACTTTATTGAATACCGATGCCTCAAAGAATATTTTCCAAGTGACTAACCAAGTCACCATGCACGGTAAATATGAGAATCGCTACGATGTGACTATCTTGGTGAACGGCTTGCCGTTAGTGCAAATAGAGCTTAAACGCCGTGGCATTGAAATGGCAGAGGCATTCAACCAAATCAGACGCTACGACAAGCACACCTTTGGCGCAGAAGGCGGGCTGTTTAACTACATCCAGTTGTTTGTGATCTCCAATGGTGTGAATACCAAATACTTCTCAAACAACCGTGAGTTGTCGTTTAAGCAGACTTTCCACTGGACAGATGTAGACAACAACAAGATTAATGCGCTGCCCCAGTTTGCGGATGCTTTCTTGAATAAAGAACATCTGACTAAAATGCTCAGCCAATACATAGTACAGAATGAAACGGGCAAGTTCTTAATGGTGCTACGCCCTTATCAATTTTATGCCGTTGAAGCGATTGTTGAGCAGGTTAAGAGCAGTGATAAGCATGGCTATATCTGGCATACCACTGGCAGTGGTAAAACTTTAACCAGTTTCAAGACAGCTCAAATATTATCGAGATTAGATAACGTCGATAGAGTGGTGTTTGTTGTCGACCGTAAAGACCTCGACTACCAAACCGCCAAAGAGTTTGATGCCTTCCTAAAAGGCAGTGTCGACAGTACAGGTGACACCAAGAGTTTATTAAACCAATTCCTCGGCTCTCGACCTGTACCTAAACAAAGTGTTAATGCATCAGGGAATAGCGCCAATGATGGTGAAGCTCTATTACCACTTACTGAAGAACGAGCGCAAGTTGCGGAATATTCACCTATCTACAGCAGTAACGTAAATCGCATCAATAAGCTGACGATCACCACGATTCAAAAGCTTAACAACCTGATCACTAAGCCTCGCTTCAAGGGACAAGTCGAACACTTGCGCCAAGAGCGCGTGGTTTTTATTTTCGATGAGTGTCACCGCAGTCAGTTTGGTGAAACACACCAGAATATCGTTGAGTTCTTCGAGAAAGCCCAGCTTTTCGGCTTTACGGGTACGCCTATCTTTGCCGATAACGCCACCGCTAAAAAGGTAGAAGGTAAGGGCGTTCAAAAGAGAACGACTAAAGATCTGTTTGGTGAACGCCTACACAGTTATGTGATTGTCGATGCGATTCGAGATGACAACGTATTGCCTTTTGCGATTGAATACTACGGCAAGCTAAAGCACAAACAATCAGGCTTGGATGCGGATGTATCTAGCATTGATATCGCCGAGTTCTTCAGTTCTCCTAAACGTATAAAGCAAGTCTGTGAGCACATCATTGGCATTCATAAATTCAAGACCAAGCACAAGTTCAATGCAATGCTGTGTGTGGCGAGTGTCCCTGATTTAATCACCTACTACGACACCTTTAAGGCTCTCAAGGCGGAAGGTAAGCACAAGCTCAATATCGCCACTATCTTTAGCTATGGCGTCAATGAAGCCGAAGAGTTTGAGGGTGAGGTCAATGTTAAGGGCTTAGCGGAAGCGAACGCTAAAGTGCATAGTCGTGACAAGTTAGATTCGTACATCGGTGATTACAACGAGCAATTTGGCACCAGCTATTCAACCCAAGATACCGACAGCTTCTACAACTACTACAAAGACCTTTCTAACCGCACTAAGAATGGCGAAGTGGATATTTTACTTGTAGTAAACATGTTCCTAACGGGGTTCGATGCGCCAAGCCTTAACACTATCTACGTTGATAAAAACCTCAAGTATCACGGATTGGTTCAAGCCTTCTCTCGTACAAATAGATTGAACGGTACGGTGAAGTCTCACGGCAACGTGATGTGTTACCGCAACTTGAAACCACAAGCCGATGAAGCGTTTGCTCTGTTTTCAAATAAACAACCGACAGAGTACATCGAAGTACCCGATCTTGAAGGGTTAACCGAAGACTTTGCCAAAGCGCTTGAAGCGTTAAGAGCGATAGCCCCTGATGTTCAAAGTGTTGATGACCTGCCAGATGAAGACATGCAAGCAGGATTCATCAAACAGTTCCGTATCTTGATGCGTTTGAAGAACCAACTTGAGACTTTCAGTGATTTCGACATTGAAGCGCTAGGCATTTCAGATCAAGAGTTTGTGGATTACGCCTCTAAGTACGGTGATTTAGCCAGAGAGTTAAAAGGCAACCCGACGGATAAAGAATCGATCCTTGCTGATATCGACTTTGAACTGGAGCTACTTCAGCGTGACAACGTGAATGTGGGTTACATACGTCACCTTCTACAAACCATGCTTGAAGAGCCATGCGATGATGCCAAAGATAAGAAGCGTCAGGTTATTGCAAACCTACTCGCTTCTGAGCCAACACTTCATAGTAAGCGTCACCTCATTGAAGGGTTTATCGAAAAAAGCTTGCAGGGCTTAGTACAGGGTGAGCAATTCGATGAGTACATCGAAGAGCAGAAGCAAAAGGAAATCAGCCAAATTGCAGAGGAAGAGAAGCTCGACTCCGATAAGTTTGGCGAGATGGTCACGAATATCGAAAATGGTTTGAATGTGGAGAGCTTGAAGTCAGATGACATCGCTCAACTTACCACTGAGAAGATGACCTTTAGAACTCGAAGAACCATTCTGCCAAGGATCACCGAAAGGCTAAAAGCATTCGCCGAGACGTTTGTTCAAGGATTTCATTAATCGTTAGTACCGTACAGTTCACTTATACGAAGGCAGCCAATTAGGCTGTCTTTTTGCTATCTGCAGTTTGCCTTTTTCTTGTTCAAGAACGTTTCATTTTTCTCAATTCGCAGGCAAAACAACCGCAGACGCTTCTTCCTCTGAATCTTCTTTGTCTTCGACTTGTTCAGCTACCCAATCAATCGTCTTTGTTAAATAAAGCTTGTTGGTTTCGGTATCGCACCAACTCTTGGATAAACCTCTTCGATTAAATTCACTGCCAATTGCTGCGAGTGTCTGGTTGCTTGATCGCCCGTAATACAAGGTGTCGCACAGTTGCAGGTTCGACATCGATTGAGGATACGTATTGACTGGCGAGGAGTTCATGCTCAGTGCTTTTGATTGGTTATGAGTGCACCCAGTTAGGCTCAGGAAAAAGAAAAGGATTAGCGTATTTTTCATGGTGTATCAGGTCTATTGCCGATGATTTGAAGAGAGTATTGCCATGATGTCCTCACTAATTTGTCAATTTCTCGCCAACTAGTTATAGACCAAGACTTTCCTCCCAGTTAGAAAGCGTTATTAAGCCAACGATAAAAACAGAATTAACAAACAAAAGCGCAATTTTGTACAAAAGCTGAAAGAGACTATAGAGTAGACTGATAAGTCGCTCGATAATTAACAGGCTTGGAAATTGTTATGGAGAACAAGAAGCGCTCTAAAGAAAAGGCCGAATATAAGATAACGGAAGAGCTCGGTGGCCTTGAAATTCTTGATGCTGAATACGAAAAGCAGAACTTCTCACGCCACAGCCACGAGGGCTACACGCTTGGAGTCATCGAACAAGGCGCTCAGCGTTTCTATCGAACGGGCGGGCATCATATTGCACCACAAAATGCGATTATTTTGGTCAATGCCGACGAAGTTCATAGCGGTCACTCTGCCACTGAAGGGGGGTGGGCGTATCGAGCCATGTATCCACTCCCAGAGCAACTTGCCAAGATCACTCAAGAGCTTAACCTACCGAACTACGGTGCGCCTTACTTCCCAAGAGCGGTGGTTGAAGACCCTGAACTCGCTAATCAATTGAGGTTGGTCTTTAACACGATTGATGAATCCGACAATCGTTTGTTAAGAGAAACATTGATGTACGGGATGTTGGTTAAGCTGATTAGCCGACATGGAAAATCGCCGCTCACCCCTCAACTCGATGGAAAAACTCAGCGCCAGCTTGTGTTGGTGAAAGAGTTTTTAGATGATTTCCCACAAGCCGATGTGTCGCTAGAGGAACTGTCTAAGTTAGCGGCTTTGAGCCCGTTTCACTTAGTGCGTTCTTTTCAGAAAGAGTTCGGCCTTCCACCACATGCGTATCAGATTCAGTCTAGATTGAGGTTATCTCGCAAGTTATTGAAGCAAGGGCATACGATTTCAGATACCGCGCAAGAGTGTGGCTTTCATGATCAAAGCCATTTTCATCGACATTTCAAAAAGGCCAATGGTTACACGCCGGGGCAATACATCAAAATGCTCTAAACTTGCGTGGCTAAGGCATGGCCAACTCGTGTTAAGTTCGGTTAAGTGTGGCAAACAGAGGGACATGAAATCTAGCAAATTTGTACAATCGAACCGACTCAACTCCTCTTACATTGAATAGCCAATGTGAAGAGAGAAAAGAACTATATGGATAGTGAAACAATGGATAGACGAACACAGTTATGGAAGGGCGTTTTAGCGGGAATGCCCTTGAGCATTGCGGTAATCCCTTGGGGAATTCTAGCGGGCTCATATGCGATAGATGCAGGATTGAGTCAGCTTCAAGCGCAAGCGATGTCGGCTATTCTATTTGCTGGCTCAGCACAACTTGTCGCCGCGGGTATGTTCAAAGCGGGTATTGGTCTAGGCACCATGTTGTTGACTACCTTATTCATCACGTCTAGACACTTCTTATACAGCGTATCGATGCGTGACAAAATCAGCCACCTTCCTGCTCGTTGGCGTCTATTACTTGGCTTTTGGCTGACGGATGAACTGTTCGCGATTTGTAGTGGCCAATCTCAGCAAGAGTTTAACCACTGGTATGCAGCAGGGGTCGGCGGTGGTTTTTATCTTGTTTGGAATATTGCGAGTTTTGTCGGCATTGTCGCAGGTAGTCAAATCCCATCACTTAACGAGATTGGGCTCGACTTTGCGGTCGCAGCAACCTTTATTGCGTTAGTTTTTCCATTAATCAGAACATTGCCTGTTGTCGTATGTGTGGTGGTTTCATTGGTCACATCGGTTGCCATGTCGGTTAACAATATTGAGGGCGGGCTAATGATTGCAGCGATTGCCGGTATGTTAGCGGGCTTTATCAGCGAATCGTTCCAAGAGCGAAACAACGGCAACAAGACAATTGTGGAAGGGGAATAGAGATGATCTGGTTAACGATATTACTTATGACGGCGATTGTTTTCTTTAGTCGGTATTTGTTTCTTGAGCCTGCAATCCCGCTTCGACTCAATCAAACCGCAAGGCGCCTATTGCGTTATTCAAGCCCTGCGGTACTGACTGCGATTTGGGGGCCAATTGTATTTGCACCAGAACAAACATTTTGGCCAAGCCTTGAAAACCCATACTTGATAGGCGCGGTGGTCACAGGTCTGTTGATTTGGAAAACAGGCAATGTGCTGCTAACGATTGGCGTCAGTATGGGCGTGTTTTTGTTCTATAACCTCGTTGCGGTTGATTACCTTTTTTCTTGAGCTTCAACGTCAACTTCGGCTTTGTGTTTCTCCTATTATTTAAGGGCTGAATAACTATGATTACTTGTTATGTTCGATATGTAATTGATCCTAAAAAGGTAAGTGAGTTTGAGGCATACGCAAAAATGTGGATTCCTCTGGTCGCTAAATTCGGAGGTCAACACAACGGTTATTTCTTACCGTCGGAAGGGGCGAACAATATTGCATTGGCGTTGTTTACCTTTGAAAGTTTGACTGCCTACGAAGAATATCGGGTTAAGTCGCTGAGCGATGCTGAGTGCATTAAAGCGTTTGAATTTGCAGACGAAGTTGATTGCATCGTGAGTTATGAACGCAGCTTTTTTAGACCTGTTTTAGAGTGATAGACCTTGCAACGTATAGCTTGGTGGCATCTAATGTACTGATTCACTATTTGTGTGTTTAGGTTTTGGTAAGGAGTTAGTTTGGCTAAGAAGTATTATGTGGTTTGGAAAGGTCGCACACCGGGTATTTTTACTACTTGGAATGAGTGTAAGTCGCAAGTTGATGGTTTTGCTGGTGCGAGATATAAATCGTTTCCAACACTAGGCGAGGCCGAGTCTGCTTTCGGTGGTAAAACGTCGTCTGCGTCAGGTTCTACTGCGACAAAGCCAAGCTCTGCGGGTAAGTCAACGAAAGCTAAGGTGCCGCCTCTTTCGGAGCAGCAAATCACAGATATGCATTTTGATATCAAGATCTTTACCGATGGTGCGTGTGAACCAAACCCTGGTGAAGCGGGGACGGGTTTAGCGGTATACCAAAACAACCAATTAACCGAATTGTGGTATGGCTTGTATCAACCTGTTGGAACCAATAATACCGCTGAGTTACATGGCCTTAAACAGGCGTTTTTGCTCGCAAAAGAGAAGCTAAACGCGGGTCTCTCTGTAGCGATTTATTGTGACTCTAAGTACTCAATTGATTGTATTACTAAGTGGGCAACGGGTTGGGAGAAAAAGGGCTGGACTAAGTCGGGCGGCGAGATCAAAAACCTCGATATTATTAAGCCTGCGTATGCTCTCTACCAAGAACTGGCTTCAAAAATCACCATCTACCATGTGAACGGTCACGTTGGTATTGAAGGTAACGAATTGGCCGATAGAATGTCGATTGTGGCTATTTCATCGAAAGAGCAGGAGCTAGCTCAATATCGTGACATCGAAGATCTTGAGTCTATTTTGGCACTTCGAGCCGGCTAGCTAGGCTTCTTAATGAAAAGCTAATAAAAGTTACTGTAAGCATAAGTTGCCATCATTAGGCAGTGCTAAGTTGAGCGTTACATTTCAAATCAATGTAGCGCTCTTCTGTTTTTGTGGTGCTCAGTTGTTTTGATGTGCTTAGTAGCTCGTATGGTGCTTAGCCGTTCTTGCGATGCTCAGCCGTCTGAGCTATTCCTTATTGAGCTGGGTTCTCTATCCAACGAGATAATTGCTGAGCTTGTTTGATCGAATTAAAACTGTCTTTCACTCTCTCACGTGCCTTTAAACCCATCGATGTTTTATCGTTACTGCTCAGCTGCGCGAAACGCTCAATCGCTTCTCTTAATTCTTCCACGTTTTTTTCGCTAACCACAAAACCTGTCTCTGGTGAGACGATCTCTTTGCATCCCATGATGTTGGTGGTAATGACGGGTGTTCCCACGGCCATCGCTTCTTTTAAAACCAGTGGCCCTGTATCCACACACCCGGTTTCGGAAAAACAGAAGGGCGCGATTAGGCTGTCATAGTTCGATAGTTTCTCTTTCACCCACTCGTGAGGTTTCGCGCCAAGAAAGGTCACGTTTCGAGCAAGTCCTTTTTCTTTGACCTGCAATTTTAATTGTTGCTCTAAATCGCCAGTACCGATGATATCGAGATGAATGTCGAGAGGTTCGGCAATCGGCGCCAATGCATCAATAAGATGGTGGATGCCTTTTTGCTCCACTAATCGGCCAAGGAAAACAAAGCGAAGTTGTTTCGTTTCGGCTTTTGGGTTGAGTTGGAATTGTTTGGTATTAACTCCGCAGTGCAGGAGTTTAATGTTTCCTTTCGCCATGGTGTTGAAGTCAGCGAGCATGTCTTTACATACTGCAACCACAAAATCACTCGATGAAATCTTATGTTCAATATCATAAGCGAACTCGTAAACATCATGACCGTGAGCAACGAACGAACAGGTGATATTCAGCAGCTTTGCCGCGACGATGGCGTGAGCTGTAGTGTGCTGACAGAAATGCGCATGAACGTGCTCGACGTCGTTCTCGGCGAGTTGCAGCGCCAGTTTGAATCCATAAGCGAACAGTGATTTTTTGGGCATACTGGTTTGCTTGGAAACAAAGGATACCGCCCGGAGAAAGCCAAACCAATTGATGCTGGCTATCTTACCCGCCCGAACATCCTTACCAATTTTTATGATGTCATAGTCAAATGACTTTTCACTCTCTTCTATCTCAAATGCCATCACGCAAACATCGTGTCCACAAGCTTTCACCGAGTCGACTTCTGTTTGGATGAAGGTCTCGCTAAGTACAGGATAAGTTGGTGCTATAAATGCTACTTTCTTCATTTTTTGCTCCTTTGACTAATGCTATTAAAGTCAAATAAGCAAAATACGAACCAAGATAAAATCGTAGCTTTGGAGGGCTTTCGATGGTTTTCCGAAGGTTATCCCCCCAGAAGTCGCTCATTTTCTCAAATTGATAATCAAATTGGAGTTTTGACGCTCATGTCTGATCACCCTGTTCGTCATTTTGAGAGTATCTGCGTAGGCGACTGATCTAAAAGTGATTTCATAGCAATACACTCTCGGCATAGAAACTGCAACGACAGCCATATAACGTATAATTCTGGGGCGTCATTATGGCTAAAGTAAGTGTTGTTATCCCGACCTACAACTGTTTGGATTACCTGCCGAAGGCAATTGGCAGCGTACTGAAGCAGACGCATCAAGACGTGGAGTTGATCATTATTGACGACAACAGCAACGATGGAACGTCTACTTATCTCGCGTCAATCCATGATGAACGCATCATTAAATTATCCACTTTGGGTGTTGGCGCGCCTCAAGCGAGAAACCTAGGGATTGAAAAGGCGACCGGTGAATACATTGCTTTTTTAGACGCTGACGACTTTTGGTTTCCAGAAAAAATCGAACGACAACTCGAGTTCCATCAGCGCTACCCAGATCTTGCGATGAGCTTTACTAACTACGAGCACCTCACTGAAGACTACCAAGTGATTATCGACTGTTTTAGTTACTGGTCGCAGTTTCAAGACCAAGACGAGTTGTTCATTAATATTGAGAGCCCGCTAGAGTTCATTATCGAAAATAACGTTATTGGTACCTCAACCGTCATGGTGAAAGCGGATGTGTTTTCTCAAACAGACAGTTTCAATGCTGACATTAAGTATGGGGAAGATTGGGAACTGTGGCTTCGAATGAGTGAAAGCCATCAGATCGGTGTGTTGAACTCCGTGCAGGTTGGTTACTTGATGAGAGCGAGTTCCGTTACCCAAACTGAAAGTCTTAAATTGAGAAATTTGCAGTCTATCGAAACCATTCTTCAACGTTACCAAGATGACAGTCTGAGATGGAACTTACGGACGTCCAGTTTCAAAATTGCAAAGGCAAGAATACTAGAAGGTTACGCCGACTATTACAGAGGCTTACAACAGAACCGACGGGCCATGTCTTATAGCATCCGCTCGTTAGCGTTGGCTCCTCAAAAAAGAACCTTACGACATCTTCTTGGGGACTGTAAAAGTTTCCTAATGCCTGCATTGTAAGGAATAGGTGACTTCTATGGGTTCATTAAAACAGTCGGCCTATTACGCCATCGGCATCGTGATGATGAAAGGGATCTCGCTCGTGATGATCCCCTATATCACCCATAAGATGACGTTGGCTGAATACGGTTCTTTAGAAGCCATCGTCTTGTTGGCTGACATCGGGACGATCTTATTTAGCTTTGGGATTGTTGAGGCAATGTACCGGTATGTGGGCGTCGCTGAGGGTGAAGAAAAGAGAAAGCTTGTCTCGAACTGTTTCACGTTGAGTGTCTTGGTCTGTGTGCTAGGAGGGGCTTTAATTGCTCTTAGTATGCCGTTGTTGTTACTGATGCTTCCCGTCGAGTTCCAGCCTTATCAAATCCTACTTTTGCTAATACCGACCATGTTAGATGGTGCGATTTCTATCCCGTTAACATTGATGCGAATGAATGCGATGGCTAAGCGCTTTTGCATGCTCAATGTAATGAAGGCGAGTGTGCAAGCTGCTATGACGTTTGCATTGCTTGAAGCGGGTTATGGCATTGATGGTGTACTAATATCTGCCGCTGTTTCGAGTGTGTTATTGATGCTGTGTTTGCTGCGTTATCAATGGCAGGAGATGGGCTCATTTGGCAGCCTCAAATACTCCGCTAAGATCCTAAAATTTGGATTGCCCACGTTAGTCGGTGGAGCTTCGATGTATATGATCACAGGGCTAGACCGCTGGGTGATGGCGAGCTTTGTAGGCGTTGAAGAACTGGCGATTTACGCGGTCAGTGGTAAGTTTGCGTTGCTGCTTGGCTTACTACTACAGCCTTATGCTTTGTGGTGGTTTCCAAATCGGGTGGCCATGCTGCAACAACCTGATGGTAAGAAAGAGTGTGCGGACAGAGCGCTAGTCGGCGTTAATCTGGCCATTGTGTTGGGTTGTTTGATGATCCTCACTGTACCCGGTTTTATTACTTTGATTTTGCCTAGCAGTTATCAATATGCGGGTACCATCGTCGTGGCACTCTTGGCCATCGGCGTGATTAAGAATGCAGGGGATTACCTTAACCTCGGTTGTTTTAGCGGTGACTCAAGTCAGTCGCAAATGTGGATACAGGGTGGTTGTGCGATCTTAGCAACCATTGGCTATCTTGTTGTGACACCGATTTATGGCGTGTGGGCCGTGGTAGTGGTGCTTTGTGGTACTTATGCCGTGAGGTTGTCACTGCTCTATATCGTGAGCCAAAAAATGGAATATTTACCTTATGATCACCGTAAATGGATGGCAGCGTTGAGTATCGCCATACTTGCGATTACCAGTGACAGGCTTCTTGGTTGGGTGTTGATTGATGTTCATGACTTTGTTTTAGGCAGTTTTGTGGCAATAGTGACGTTAGTCGTCTTTGTTCGATACTCTGTTATTCCTGTTCCGCAGGCGCTGCTCGATAAGTTTACGCTAGGTAAGCAGTCACATGTAAGTTGAACTCACTTCATCTAGAGTGCGGGGTATCCTTATAAGTGTCTAGAGGTATATGAATTATTAATAATAAAACACTGTTCATAATTATTTTAATTAGATATTATTTATAAATATAACGAATGCTAACGATGGAAAGATATATGAATAAGTGGATGTTGCTCCTTTCTCTGTTTTCAGCTGCCTCATACAGTGATTCTCATTTTACAACCGAGAGTGTTGATACTCCCGACTTCAATTCATCGGGTTTCAAGCCGCCTGAGGTTTCTCGACAGGAACAAAACAATATCGTTTGTGAAAGTGTCGTTTGTAATTCAATCTCGCGATCGCAGCCCGTTCCTGAAGTGGGCGAAGTACCGGATCGAGAGCCGAATAAAACATTAGAAACGATAGCGAGTGCGATTTTCATCGCGGGCGAAATTGGTATTGCAGACAATTTGATTGAACCAGACGAAGAGCATTATATTGTCGAGTAAGGATTAATTAAAATGGCGGCATGTGAAGCGGAAATACAGAGCTTTCTGCATTCGTTCATTGATTAAATATTTACGAAGTTTTTAACAAGGACGAAAAATGGAAATCTGGAAGTTAATGCTATTCATCCCCGCTTGTTTCGCGCTCAACATGACACCGGGCCCAAACAATTTGTTATCAATGAACAACGCCCGTTGTTACGGATTTCAGGCCGCCTTTGTCGCTGGTCTAGGAAGAATCCTTGCTTTTTCCGGCATGATTGCTTTGGCTGCATCTGGTTTAGCGGTTGTGCTTTATACTTCTGAAACGCTGTTTTTCCTGATCAAATTATTTGGTGCAATGTATCTGTTGTGGATCGCGTTTAACCTATGGCGATCTCAAGCCAGCCCGGTCGCGGATATCGAGCGAAATAAGAACTGGTTTGGTCTTGTTAAACAAGAGTTCGCACTCGCGGCGGGCAATCCAAAAGCGATACTCATTTTCACTGCATTCCTTCCTCAATTTGTCGATGTTTCTGCGAACGTAAATACTCAATTCTTTGTTTTGGGAAGTACGTTTCTTGTATTAGAAATGCTCGCAATTTCTATCTATACAGCCTTTGGCTTATATCTACGACATTGGTTTTCAAAACCTCAGATGGCCAAGCGTTTCAATAAAGCATGTTCTGTGTTTCTTGCCTTGTCTGGTGCGAATTTATTGGTGAGTCGTCAGTAGGAATTGACTGGTTTGTGAGTTGTATTTGTCGATGGTTTTGGTGCCATTAAAGAAGAGAGTGCCTATCTAGAGCCCGCATCTTGATGCCGGTTTAAATATGGGCGTACGCACGCCTAGGTCAACATCACGATACCGTGCATTAATACGACACTAGAGGTCAGTCGGGTTCGCATATCAAAGTAGCCGTCGGGGCCTTCACTTTGATTCTCTTCTCTCATTGACCTTTCCGCTCGCCAAACCGCAATGTAGCCTAAGATCAGAATCAGAGTGGTGAGGAACTCTTGTTGCTCACCGAGTAGCACCGCTAGCCACGCTGCCAACACAATAATATTGCTTAGAATCAGAGCCTTGTTGCTGGATTGGCTTTCGAAGTTCTCTATCCCATTACCCCACAAGATACCCGACAAAAAGCTCAAGATAACCACGCTGTAGGTGATGAAGAATGTTTCGCCGCTCAAGCTAAAGAATTGGCTGTCGGTGAGTGATAACAGTAGGCCGAACAAAAAGGGGATTAAACCCATATAACCCAGCTTGGCCATGGTGTTGCGTGTTTGAGTTGTCTCCAAGTAATCTGACCTCATAACTGCTGCTCAATAGCATTTTTGAGGGTACTACTGGTTGGCGATGTAGAACTCGGGAAGGTTGCTATCACTTTGCCTTCTTTGCTGACCAAGAACTTGTAGAAATTCCATTTCGGTTTGATACCAGCTTGTTGTTGGATTTCGGCAAAGACTGGATTTGCGTTTGGCCCAGAGAGTGAAGCGCGCGCCATCATCGGAAAGGTGACGCCATAATCTAGGTAGCAGATTTTAGCGGACTGCTCCTCGCTTCCTCTGTCTTGGCGAAAATCATTACTTGGGAAACCAACAACCGTGAATCCTTCGTCTTTATACGTTTGGTGAAGCTGCTCAAGTTGCTCGAACTGTGGGGTGAAACCGCACTGACTTGCCGTGTTCACGATCAATAAAGTTTTACCTTGAAACTCTTCACACAGCTCAATCTCTTCGTTTGAATTTAACAACCTTTGTTTACCGTTAAGTATCTCAGGGCAGCTAGCTGAAAAAGCGAATGAACTCGTTAGGCTCGCGATTAGGGCGGTGGAGCACAGCATCGAATGTTTCATAAGTCTGACTCATTTTAGTTGGCGTAACTGTTATTACTGTTCAACGACTTAAAATGATCACTTTAAAGACCAGAATTGCTTCAATATCAGCTATCAGTTAAGTATCAGCTGTCGCTTAGCAAATAGGGCGCCACCAAGCGCCTGATATTCACCTTGGCTCCAAGGCGAGATGCCAGCAGGTACATGCCTCCAATCTTTCGGTGGAGGAATAGAGCGTCTGCTGGTGGCGTGTGCCAATACTCTTGCTCCATGCTGAGTATGGTTCCTGCTTCACGAAGCCTTTGGGCCAAACCACTGGCTTTGAAGTCGTAACCTTCATCGACAAGCATGGGTTCACAGGCCATTTTCACTAAGTTGAGAATCGCTTGGCGTTGGTTTGGGAGGATTGTCTCGCTAAAAAATCCAATTTGCTCTAGGGCTTTGTTTAACCCCTGCTCATCATGAGTAACTACAGAAGTGAAAGCCATGCGATAACCATCACTGAAACGGTCGCTGTATTCACGGGTGGCTCCGAAATCCAATAAGCCAATCTGTCGTGTTTGTTCTACATACAAGTAATTGGCGAAGTTAGGATCGGTTTGCACCATCTTGAAGTCGAATAACTCTCTGAACAGAAGCTCAAGCAAGCTGTGCATCACAAAATCACGGGTGCTTTGATCGTAACCTTCTATTTGCTCTATCGAGACGCCTTCAATGAAGTCCATTGCGAGCACTGATTCTGAAGACATTTGAGGGTGAATCTTAGGCACGACGAAGTGAGCGTGTTCTTTCAGTGCATTATGGTAACGTGTCGCGTAGTCAGCCTCGCGAGCATAATCCGCTTCATCATGGAGCTGTTTCTTAGCTTCTTCTAATAAGCCTTTATAATCGACAGACTTGGGTATCAACCCAACGATGTTCAGCAATGTGCCTACGTTATCGACATCACTGTCGATGCTTTTTCGAATGCCTGGATATTGGACTTTGATGGCAAGTTTGTCTCCCGCATCACTGTAAGCTTGGTGAACTTGTCCTATGGACGCACTGGCGATAGGTTTAAAGTTGAAGGAAAGGAATTCGGCTTTCCAGTTGATGCCTAGTGAGCTTTCTAATACTTGGTTGAGCTGCTTTGTCGGTAGTGGGTCGGCGTCTGAGCGTAGGCGAGAAAGAATGTCGGCGAGTTCAGGTTCGAGAACATCGCCAGCGTCCATTGATAACATTTGGCCAAGCTTCATCGCTGCACCGCGCAGGTGTGCCAGTTGGTCAGTCAGACGAGCAATGTTCTGCGGCGTCAGCATTAAGTCTTTTGCTTTAGGCCTATTGCCCTGTGCGAGTTGTTTGGTGCCTTCCGTTATCACATTACCTGCGACCCTTGTCGCCAGCGAGGCAAACTTACTGAACCTAGAAATTCGATGAGTGGGAAGGTTTCTCTCTTTTGCCGACATAAAGGTTCTCACTTAGTTATCAAGACTCACTACAAAGTTCTATAAATCATTACCCAACCGAATGTTTTGTTGTGGTAACGTTGCTCGCGAAACAGTAAACAGAATTTAAAGGACAAAACATGAAGTTTATTTGGTTAAAAGTCGCGGTTACCGTTTTAGTTTTTGCTGCGCTGTTTGGTGTGGTGTATTACAAAGTCGCAAGTGGTATGTCTTAGCCAAGTACTATTTTGAGCAGCTGTTACCATCGCAGCGTGACTTTCCAGTTAGCCAGAAAGAGACTTTATATCGGTTCTTGGCAAATCGTAAATAACACCAGTCGGCCATTGGCTTAAATATCGCCCAACGCAATGGAGCATATAGCCAACCTTTTCCTACTAAGCGCCACGCTTGGTAGGTCACGTCTAAACCTAGCAGCAGCTTTCCATTCTCATCCAGTGCATGCAAAACGGTGTTGGCTGCGTCGGCATCAATCTGAGGGTAGTCTGAAAAGGCTTCACTGTAGATATCGATGGTTTGAATATTATTCTCGACATCATGCTTGGCAAGTGCCGCCATCTCCTTTGCGCACAATGGACATGTCCCATCGTAAAATATCGTAAGTTGTGTCATCGTCTGTTCGCCTATCATTTCACGAGTCAACCTTCAGTTACCCGTTAAGTCGGCACCCGTCAATTCAATCGCTTGTTATTCAATAATCTAGCAATGGCTACGTGATTGTACCTTTTAAAGATCACTTACCTTGTATCCAAAGCTCTAAGAATGTCTGACGTCGACACTTTGTTCATCCTTTCAAGTCCTTGATTGTTTGGTCAAATCTCTGGTTTGTGGACAAATGATAACAAAGCGTCCAATAAAGGTGTGCCTTCAATATATAAACATCAATCAAATCAATTAGTTGAAATTGGCTTGGAATATGCTTTATCGAACCTACGAATTGCCAAAGGATTTTCTCTAATTTGGGCAGGCAGAAAACCCTAAAAGCATAAATATGAACAAATGGAGAGAGAACATGAAGGTTATAAATTATTTACTTAGTGTGCTTTTGTTGTTTAGTAGCCCCCAGTTGGCGTGGGCTACTGTTGATGTGATGGAACTCGATGGTAACGCGACCAGTGATAATAGTGCTATCGATTGGGATGACGTAAATGATCCTAACAGCATGGTTGGGATTGCAGAATTTTTCCAAAAAGACCGTAATGGTATCGACCAAATCTTTTGGAAGGGTGGGTCAAAAGATGATTCCGACATTACAGATTGGGCGTTCCGTACCGCGTCACCACAACCAAAAGATGACTTTACTAATGCGTATGCCGCTGCCTTTGAAAGCGAAGGTGACTTGCTGATTTACTTTGGTGCAGACCGATATGCGAACAATGGTGATATGTACATTGGCTTCTGGTTCTTACAAGACCAAGTAGGGTTGCCGGATGGGAAAACTAAGGGCGACTTTGTTGGACAGCATATCAATGGAGATATCCTTGTGCTGATTTCATTCCCACAAGCCAGTGGCGGTAATCCGTATATAGAAGTGTTGCAGTGGGATTTAAATAATGGTGATGTCACCGACAACATGACGAGAATTTTCCAAACGGACGGTGACCCTAAATCGAATGACTTCGTGGGAGCAAGATGTGACAGTGGCGCAGTCGGCGTCGAGAAGATCTGTGCGATTTCAAATGATGATTCTATCGGGGCAATTGATCTACCCAATGTACAAGGTTGGGACTATCTCGCGAAAACGGGTGAAACAACAACGATTCCAACCGAGAGCTTTGTGGAAGGTCGATTAAACTTATCAGCTCTGTTGAATGATGAGTTTGGCATTGAGGATATTCCTTGTTTCAGTAGCTTCTTAGTGGAGTCACGAGCTTCTCGTTCAATTGATGCATCTTTGGCTGACTTCGTTGTCGGTTCATTCAGTTTATGTAGCATCAATATAGCGGCGACTTGTAACACAACCAGCTTTACGGTTGATGGCATGTTCAACATCGACTACACCGTGACGGTTACCAATACTGGTCCTGGTTCGTTAGGCACCAACGGTGATTACGAAGTGGCCTTTTTATCTGAATCACCAATCTTAGGCGCGCTTCCAGTGGTTGGTAACGGCGATGAAGTGTGGAGTGTCGGTGAGTCATTCTCATTCATGGGGAATTATCTGTCTGTAAATAATGGTGCCGTTGGCGTAATAGATGGTTCGGTGGATCTTGATGGGCTTATCGTGAATGCTCAAGCGCCAGTGGCCTACAATTGTCCACCAATAGACTTGAGCCCGATGGTTGAAATTTCTAAAGTGTGTAATAGCTTCTTAGAGGTTGATGGTGGCCAAGTTGTGCTTAAGAAAACCTATGATGTTGAAATATGTAATACCGGTGATATCCCATTGGCCATTGAATCGCTGGTGGATTCTAAGGATGACTCTCTGAGCCGTTCTGATTTACCTACTGAAGTAGTCAACAGCAGTTATTACCTCGACTTTGCTTTACCTTGTGATGATCTTGAGGATGTGACCACATGTGGTGCTGGTAATATGTGTAGTGCATTAAGTGCCGACCCTGAGCTGTTTGCTTGTAAAACAGGTGAAGGAGAGTGGATACCGAACTTTGGTGATGCGATTGGCCAAGTGTGTACACAAGTAAGTAAAACTTATGCGCCAAATGTGTTACCAACCGGAACTGCAGGAATGCTATCTAATCAAGTGACAGCAACGTTTGACTCGCTGTTCTTGCAACAAGCATTTATGGAAACATCGAACATTGCAACCTGTGATGTTTTGTCCATTTACTGTTCCTGAGCCATAAGTACTTTCATTAGTTGAGTACAACTAAACTCCAAAGCAGCCTAGTTTGTTAGGCTGCTTTATTAGTTATTAGTTATTAGTTATTAGTTATTAGTTATTTAGTTATTTAGTTATTTAGTTATTTAGTTAGCTAGTTAGGCGACTTAAATTACTATCTGATGTTTTTTAATCAGCTTGTATAAGGTTGTTCGGGAAATAGACAATGCTTTAGCGGATTGGGAAATATTGTAGTGGTGTTGCTGAATCACTCGACGAACATTTTTTGAAGACAGTCGTGCGTCACTCTCAGTATCGGGCGACGCGTCTTTTAATTGAATTCCCATATGACGAGTAGAGAGGGCGCTTGAGTTAGAAAGAACAATCGCTCTTTTTATGCAGTTGAATAATTCTCTGACATTGCCTGGCCAATGGTACTGTTTCATTTGCTCAAGGGTGTCACTAGGCAGTTTGGTTTTGGATGCGTAATTGTGCTTCAGTTCAAATCGAACCAAATCCTCAATGTCTTCTTTGTGATCATTGAGTGGTACTAGGTCTAATGGAAGTACATTGATGCGATGAAAGAGATCCTTTCGAAATTTACCCGCAGCAACGGCTTGTTCGATATTGACGTTGGTGGCGAAAATCACACGGCAATCTACGGGCAATTGGTTGTTACTGCCGAGTCGCTCTATCAAGTTATTTTCTAGAAAGTGGAGTAAGTAGGTTTGCAGCGACAGTTCAAGGTCGCCGATCTCATCCAAAAATAGCGTGCCACCATTCGCTCTTTCCACGTGTCCGACGTAGCGTTTGTTTGCACCCGTGAACGAGCCTTTTTCAAAGCCAAATAACTCTGAGTGAATCAGGGATTGTGGAATTGCGCCACAATTTACAGCGATGAAAGGTTTTTGACTGCGGGCTGAGGCCTCATGTATTAAACGCGCACATAGGCTTTTTCCTGTTCCGGTTTCCCCTTGAATCAGCACTGGAAAATCGTTGTTAGCGATCTTGGCTATCTTCTTTTTAAGTTGTTGGATGGTTCTGGATTGCCCTACCAATTGACATTCATGGCACGAGGTAGGTTTAGTTTGCTTGGTGTCTACCATGCCATACGCATGCCCTAAATTTCGACAAAGCCATTCTGTATCAATAGGCAGGTGGTAATAATCCCAAAAGGTTTGCTTAATGAGTGATAAGTTGCGGCTTGGTGGTTGGTTGCAGATAGCGATTGCTTTTAAACTTGGAGAGTGAGCCTTTAACGCTGATATTTGCTCACATTGTTTGTCGATTGAGGATGATGTTAGACAAGAAACCACAATTGGTGCGTAGCTTTCGCTGCGTGTCTCGAGTAAGTGAATGGCCTGTTCGGTCGTTTCTGCAACTTGAGCTTTCCAGTTATGGAGACGCAGTTCTCCAACCCACTGACTATGGTGCAGGCATGCGGTGTTGCATAACAAAATCACAGAACGAGTTATTGGCTCAGGTGATACTCTTTTTGATGGCATTGTGCTCACTCTTCATGTTTCGATATCCATGATGAAACCTTCAGTAAGCCCCCTAAATATCCTATAAGCTTAGAAGCAAAATTCAATTAATTCGAGCACACAAATCTGATGGCGTTTGGCTGACAAGTGTCATTATCTCAAGCGGGAAAGCCAATCTGGTGCTTTACTTACTGATATTCATGCTATTAGTAAATATATTCACGGATATCGTGTTTTTACTTTTTGTTTGCTGATGAACACACAGTAAACCCCGCGCTAATCACTAACGATAAAGAGCTGATATTGATGATAATTAACGTAGCAAAAAAGTTCATTTTAGCAGCTTCTGCGCTGATGCTCGGCGGTTGTGTTAGCTACAGTGTGACTGAACAAGAAATGACGAACTACCTGCAAGATTCGGTGATGTTAGAACAAGAAGTCGGTGTGCAAAACGTTATGTATGCGCAAGTCGCTGTTGATGATTTAGCGGTGCAGATTGGTAGAGCTGATACCGAGCGTGTGTCTGTTTTAGCGAACACCAATGCAAAAGTTCAGGTGTTCAATATGCCGAATATGGGGTTGGACTTGGATATCGAGTTCAGTGCGATTCCTGAATACGACAAAGAGAGCGGCGAGATTTATTTGAAATCACTGCGTTTAGAGCGCTTTGAAGAAAAAGATAAACAGCTTTCGCCAGAGATTGCCAAACTACTTAAGCCTGCCGTTTCTATGATTGGTTTTGCTTTGTCCCAGTCTCCAGTTTACAAGCTCGACAGCAATAAAGTGCAAGAGTCGTTGATTAAATCATCGGAACCCAATCTAGTGATTAAAGACAATAAGCTGGTCATCGAGTTATTCGATTAACCTTTCACGTTTAGCTTAGACTCATATTTAAAACACAATGGCTACCGATTAGGTGGCCATTTTTGTTTGTGTTGATTCGGTTCACTAACTTATCAATCTATCTCATTTATTGAATTCGCCAGGCATCTCACCTTTACTTTACTCTTGTGAGCAAGTCATCGCTTCAGTCATCAAATCATAAGAAAGAAAAGGTGAACGAACTATGAATAATCCAGTAATAGCGGATAACAAGCCAATCAAAGTGGAACTAACAGAAGGGGAGGAGTATTACTTCTGTACCTGTGGTAAATCGAAAAACCAACCGTTTTGTGATGGTTCTCATGCCGGAACTGGCTTTAAACCTAAGAGTTTTGTGGCCGAAGAAAACGGCGACGCGTACCTATGCCGCTGTAAATATTCAAACAACCTCCCTTTTTGTGATGGCACTCATAAACAGTTTACGGCGGAACAAGTGGGGCAAGAAGGCCCAGAGGTTCACATCCAAGCGGCTGCGCCAGACTTGTCTCCTGCTGCGAGCGCAACCAAAGAAGAACCTACCGTCGAGTTTATCCATCAACTGGCGCGCGATGGTTTATCCAAAGTGGGTCACCATGGACCAATGACTTCAATGGGCGTTCCAAGATATCTATTACCTCACTGGGATGATATTCAAGTGATGGTCGCACAGATGGCGACTAAACCGTTATTGGAAAATGTGCCCGTCGGTACTGAGCTGATTATTGGGCCAAAAGCGAAAAAGCCGCTTAAATTGAACATCTCTTTATTTGTGTCTGATATGAGTTTTGGTTCGTTATCTGAAGAAGCGAAAATTTCTTTAGCGACAGGCGCGGAACTCGCAGAGACAGGTATCTGTTCTGGTGAGGGCGGTATGTTACCCGAAGAGCAAGCCGCGAACTCACGTTACTTTTATGAACTGGCCAGTGCTCAGTTTGGTTACGATGAATCTAAGCTCAAAAATGTCCAAGCCTTCCATTTTAAGGGTGGGCAGGGTGCTAAAACCGGAACAGGTGGTCACCTACCTGGGGCGAAGAACATTGGCAAGATAGCTGAGGTGCGCGGTATTGAAGCAGGTACAGCCGCGATTTCTCCACCCACCTTTGTTGATCTAAAAACCGTCGAGGATTTCAAAAATTTTGCCGACCGAGTTCGAGAAGTGACAGGCGGAATCCCAATTGGCTTCAAGTTGAGTGCCAATCATATTGAAGAGGATATTCAGTTCGCATTGGATGCCAGTGCCGATTACATCATCTTGGATGGTCGAGGCGGTGGCACAGGTGCGGCGCCAGAAATGTTCCGTGACCATATCAGTGTGCCAACTATTCCAGCGCTTGCTCGTGCCAGAGCCTATCTAGACAAGCAAGGCGTAAGTGACAGAGTCACCTTAATCATTACTGGTGGGCTTCGTGTTCCGATGGACTTCGTAAAAGCGATGGCGCTTGGTGCAGATGGGGTCGCTATCTCGAACAGTGCCATGCAGTCGATAGGTTGTGTTGCAGCGAGAATGTGTAACACCAATAATTGCCCGGCGGGCATCGCGACTCAAAAAGCCGATTTACGCCAACGGTTAAATGTCGAGAAGGCATCGAATCAACTCAAGAACTTCTTCGAAGCTTCGAATGAATTGATGCAAGTGATGGCGAGAGCGTGCGGCCATGATCATTTAAATCAGTTTAACTCGCACGATTTAGCGACATGGAATCGAGAAATGGCGGAGTTGTCAGGCGTTACTTATTCGGGCGTTAGCCCATTAAATCAATCTAAGTAAATAACACTTCAATAAAGCACACCCACTGCATTTTTGGGTGTGCTTATTTTTGCCATGCAATACCAATCCATATTACACCTGCTGTAATGCACTGCTTTATTAGCGTTTTTAAATTATTTCCTATTTCTGAAAATATCACTTTACCTCAAGTTAACTTGAGGTTTTATCATCCTCTCCAATCCAAAAACATCAAGTATCACCTTGTCATTTTTAAAGAAATGTTTCTAACCGAATTCGAGGGCAAATAATGAAAGTATTAGCGATTGGCGCGACCAACAGTAAAGTATCGATTAACCAACAATTGGCGGCTTATACCGCAAGCCTTGCGAACAACGCGCAAGTTGAAGTGCTTGATCTTAATGATTTTGAAATGCCGATTTACAGTGAAGACAGAGAAAAGGCGTCGGGTATTCACCAGCACGCGCAGCGCTTTTTTAGCAAGATTGGCGAAGCTGACGCTGTGGTCATTTCGTTTGCAGAATACAACGGTTCTTATACCGCGGCCTTTAAGAATGTGTTCGACTGGGCATCTCGAATTGATATGAAGGTTTACCAAGGCAAGCCTGTCGTTATGTTGGCCGCATCACCAGGCCCAGGCGGCGCAAGCTCTGTGTTGTCGTCTGCGGTAAATTCGGCACCTTACTTTGACGCAGATGTGAAGGGTTCGATGTCGGTGCCGAGTTTCTACGATAACTTTAATGTAGAAACGGGAGAAATCATCAATGCCGAAATAGTAGAGAACTTGAAATCGATCATGAGTCAGATTTAGAAATCGAATGACCTTCAATTAGACAAAGCAGCCATGTTCATGACTGCTTTTCGTTGAGCCCGCAGTCAAAGTTTAAGGACATTAACTGGTTAAGGTAACAATAGGTCGCTATTCTAAAGTTAAAGTAAGCTTTAAATATTTATGCAGGGATAGTGTAACAATGAGAAACATCGTATACCTCAGCATAGGCCAGTTGGCAGAGCGCAGTGGCGTGGCTCCTTCGGCGTTACGTTTTTACGAAACCAAGGGGTTGATTGCTTCGATTCGTACTAACGGAAATCAGCGCCGGTATCAGTCGGCGATGTTGAGACGAATTGCGTTGATACAAGTCGCGCAGTCGATAGGCTTCACGCTCGAAGAGATCACCGAAGAGTTATCAACACTGCCAATGAACCATACCGCGACTAAGCGAGATTGGGAACGCGTTGCGAAGAAATGGCAGGGGCAACTGGACAGCAAGATGGCGCAGATTAAATCGCTACAAGAAAACCTAACTGGTTGTATTGGTTGCGGGTGTTTGAGTATGCAGAAATGCCAATTGTTGAACCCTGAAGATATTCTGCATGACCAAGGACAGGGCGCACAACGCATTGTTGATTAGACTAACTGAGTTCCTGAAAGACATGGAGCAACGGGCTAAGTTTTAGCTTTTACTCAATGGGTTAAGCAACAGTTGTGGCCGAATAGCGTGCCTAGACAATCACGAATTATAGGTCTAGTTTAGGTGGTTCTTTCAATAAAAGAAGAGGTTAGTTATGTTCAGCCATGTTTTTCTCGGTACCAAAGATATTGAACGCGCGAAGGCTTTTTATGACCCAATCATGAAAGTGCTTGGTTATAGCGAAGGTTCTGTTGATCCCAAAGGGCGCTGTGTTTACGTTAGCCAAACGGGTGTGTTGGGTTTAACGAAGCCGATTGATGGTCAGCCTGCGACTCACGGCAACGGTATGACGGTGGGTTTTCTTGCATCCTCCCCAGAAGTTGTAGATGAGTGGCATCGTGTTGGCGTCGAAAATGGCGGTACCAGTATTGAAAATGGCCCCGGAGCGAGAGGTTCTGACGAGCGTCGCTTGTACATGGCTTATTTGCGAGATCCTGATGGAAACAAGATCTGTGCAACTCACTTTATGCCATAGTGGCGTATACTTATACCATAATGGCTTATACTTAGATGACATGGACTGTTAAGGATCGCTGGCGAATGCGAAGAACCAACAAAATGACACCTAATGAACTGTTTTATGAAAGCTTTGAGCGTTGCAGGATCGATGAAGAATTTCTAGAAACATTTTTGGCGGACTTCTGCGAACACAACCCTAGGTTTTCAGAGCGATTTGAAAACATAGGGTTAGAGCAACAAACCAAGATGCTTAAAGCTTCAATCATCCTTATCTATAACTCTGCAGGTCTGCCGAGCGTACGAAACTCGGTGAGAAAGCTTGGGAAGCGACATAAAGATTTAGGCATGGATATTTCTGAGCAAGAGCTCAACGAGTGGTTTAATTCCTTGCTCAATACGGTTAAAAAATACGATCCACTTTATGATGAAAATGTCGAACAAGCTTGGGCACATACCTTGGAAACAGGACTTGCTATCATGAAGAAAGAGTGTGTAGTCTGAATCAAAAAATGTACAAAGTAAGCCCCACACAACAAGAGGCTTACTTTTTTATCGACTCAATTAAAAGGTAAAGCCTGCTTGGATACTCAGTACCGACTCAGCGGTATACCAACCAGTACTTCCGCCGAACTCATACCAATCAAATCCAGCTCGAGTCACAAACTTGGAGTGGCCGAAAACTGGTTTTAGTGACTTGTATTCTGCGCCGATGCCGTAAGTTAAGCCAAAATCACCATGGGACCCTTTGTGGACTTCATTATTATCGCTAGATCGGAACACCAATTTGGTATCTGAGTGTGCGTAAAACGCGCCCGCCTTACCATAAACAGCGAAGTTTTCGCTGAAGCTGTGCTTATACATAGGTGTTAATGAGAGCATTAAAGAATCGAACTCTTGCTCTGTTTGAAGCACCTTGTCACCATTATAGCTAGTAGACTTATCGTCAGTGCTGATAACAAGTAACGTCGATTCAATATACCAATTGCTTTGAACGATCTGGCTACCTAACGTGAATTGAGCGCCAACGTCACCGCTATTCATACCTACACCACCTAATGTGTACATTTCGTTTGATGCGAAAGCTGAAGTTGATGCGATCCCCGTAACTGAGGCAATCGTAAGAGCCGCTAAGACTAATTTTTTCATTGTTTTTACTCTGGTTTGTAAATTTCGGGAGAGGATTTTATCGGCATTTTCAAAATAAAAAACACTGTTCGAATGGGCGGTGGTAAGATTAAATGAAGATTAAATATCTCAAAACATAAGCCTGTATTTCCATGACCTAAAATTACAATTTTTTAGATGGATCAAATGCGCGGTGTGCGAGAGTTAGTCTATGATTTAATGGGTTTTCTATGAGGGAGGGCGGTGCAGTTTCACGCAGAAAAACCTCTGGCGACGGAGGTCATCACCAGAGATAAGAATCATTCGAGGCTTACGTTTTAATTGAAATTAAATCCAAATGACCAATGTTGGGTTGGCATTGGATTGGCCGAGGGTTCTAACACGTTACGATAATCGGATTAAAAGTGAGCAGCCCAACCAATCAGGAACCCTTGCGATGCGGTATCGTATTCAAAGGTACCTTTGTTTTCGTAATCAACCCAAGTGGATTTATACGCCAGATTTAAATCCGACCAGTCGTTAATTTGATAGCGAGCGCCGGTTAACAGAGATGAGGTAAAGTCGGTATCGCTTCCAAGGCCCATATCTAAGCTCGTGTGCACAGTCCAATTTTTGTTGAGTTCCTTGGTCCAACGAACGCCTATCAGATAATCAATCCAATCTTCTTCTAAAGATCTTGAATTCAGGGTTGTCCCGCTGTTTGTGTAGAGTTTGGAATCAATATCGTTATCCCACCAGCGTAATCCAACCATATAATCAATGGCACCAATGTCGTATTGGTAGCGTTTAAAGCCTTTTGCTTCTAAAACGCCTTGTCTGATCTCAAGCTTGCCATTAAGAATACCTGTGTTGCCGATGATTGAATCTGACTTTCCGCTCAGTTTCATGTAGCTGTAGTCAACGTAATAACCCCACTGGTTGCTATAGACCCCCTCTAGTCGAAGCATTGCTCCCATATCCAAATGATCCATGATGAACGCTGGATCAATATCAACATCGCTGGACAAATTACCAATGGTGGTATCGCCACGAATATTCAGCGCCAGTGCGTAAATTTCTAAGCTGTGTTGCCACTTTTTAGTGTCTGTTTGTGAGTCGGCCTGTTGTGCATTTACGGTTGAACTAACAGCCAACGCTGATGCGAGTAGGTAATGCCATTTAGCCATATTGATATCCTTATCTTCGATGTGAAATAGCACGAGTGTGAATGTGTGTTTTAACTATCCATTTTTCACATATGCAACTTGTATATTGCTGATTGTAGACTATGTTTTTTGAAAAGAGCCAAATTAAAAGAGTAAGGATATGAAGCCACAAAGCGTTTTTTTGTTCGTTGCTGTTTTGGGTTTAACACCGATTGCGTTGTCGTACGGTTATGCCCCCGTTGTCTCCCTTGATTATCTTTTCGGAATTGATGCTAGCCCTATCAATGTCACTCATATCTTTCGTGCTGTGATGGGGTTGTACTTAGCGTTGGCTCTGTTTTGGATAGTAGGGGCGTTACTAAAGAAATACCGACTGCCAGCACTCTACAGTTTGGTGGTCTTCATGTTGGGTTTGGCTGCCGGCCGAGTCATTAGCTTGTTGATAGATGGCATGCCTCACTGGCTACTTGTCGTCTATCTACTATTGGAGCTTGGCTTTGGTTTGGTAGGAATAAAAATGGTTCACAAAGAGCAATCTGAAACAGTATAAGGACATTCTATGAAAAGGATTTTCCACCTTGTTGTGATGAGTGTGTTGAGTAGCTTTTCGCTATCAGCATGGTCAGCACAAGAGCAACCGAATATTTTTGTTATCTTCACGGATGATATTGGAATATCAAACCTGAGTGCTTATCACAATGGTGTGATGAGCAGCGAAACACCGAACATCGATAGTATTGCTGAAAAGGGCATGCTATTAACGGATTACTATGCTCAACCTTCTTGTACGGCGGGTCGTTCTGCATTCTTAACGGGTCAACTCCCTGTTCGAACAGGCATGCACTCAGTTGGGTTACCGGGTGGCCCAGTTGGTTTAAGTGCCGACACGCCAACGCTTCCTGAAATCCTTAAAACCATGGGTTATGTCACGGGGCAGTTTGGCAAAAACCACCTTGGTGATAGAGATGAATTCTTACCGACAATGCACGGTTTTGATGAGTATTGGGGTTGGTTGTATCACTTGAATGCAATGGAATACACAGAAGATCCAGATTGGCCAAAAGATGGATCTTTGGATGCGTTTGCACCTCGTAATGTTATTTATGCAAGATCAGACGGTAAAGGTGGTCAAACGATTGAAGACGATGGTGCATTGTCGATCGAGCGTATGCGTACACTCGACGATGAAGTAAATAAACATGCGATCAACTTCATCGAAAGGGCGGTTGAAGCGGATAAGCCATTCTTCACTTGGTACTGTCCATCACGTGGTCACGTTTGGACGCACCTGTCACCTGAATATGAAGCCATGCTTGGCCAAAATAGTTGGGGGCTTCAAGAAGTGGTCATGAAAGATCTTGATGACCATGTTGGTGAAATGATGGCCAAAATGGAAGAACTCGGTATTGCCGATAACACCATCATCATTTTCACTGCGGATAATGGTCCTGAGATCATGACTTGGCCAGATGGCGGTATGACACCTTATCACGGTGAGAAAGGCACAACTTGGGAAGGTGGCGTAAGAGCCCCTGCACTGGTTAGCTGGCCGGGTAAAATCCCAGCGGGTACTGTAGGCAATGGCATCTTTGATGGTATGGATTGGTTACCCACTCTTGTCGCTGTATAGAGACTAATGATATGAACAATCTGTGTTATAGGGTGTTAACGTAGGTTATGTGCGGTTAAAGATTGGGAAAATTAGGCTTGAAGCTAGATACAGTGCGGGGTTTGAGATTTTAGGTCTTGAGCCCCGCTTGCGTTTTTGGCTGTTGAGCAATTTTAGCTGATTTGAGCAATCCTTTCTAATTTATGTGATTTAGACTATCAAAGTGAGCACTGGCGGTTTTTGTTTGTTCGCTGTTTAAATCGAGTTTAAACATTTAAATCTAATCGCCTAAGTCCTTTGCAATGTGAACAACCTGGCCTACTACTTCAAATTGATGTTGTTCTTCTTTAGGTATGTCTAAATCGCTGTAGAAGCTGTTGTCGCTAATCAGACGCCAAGTGCCTAACATGCTTTGGTAGCGCTTCACAAACAACTCATCGCCGTTTCTAAAGATGTATATGTGTCCATCTGATGGTTTCTTCCTTTCCATGTTTACCACAAGCGTATCGTTGTTGTGAATCGTTGGTTCCATACTGTCACCTTTTGCCCACACGATCGCTAAATCTTTTTCTTTAAAGCCCCTGTACTTCAACCACTTACGCCTAAATGCTAAATGCCTTGTTGGCTCAAGCTGGTCTGGATTTAAAGAGCCGTGACCTGCTGATACCTGAATTCTATAACCCGGTATCAATGCAAATTCTTCTGTGAAATCTTTATATCGTGATAGTTCGCCGTAGTTAGGTTTAGGTTCTTGTATCTCTTCTACACCTTCAGCACCAAGGCTTTGCTGGGTCTCAAGAGTAAATAAGCTGATGTGATACTCCGTCGCTTTCGTCCCTTTCCTCCGTCTCTTTAAGTGCCCCTTCTCTGCCGATAATTTAGCCAGATGGTCTCTCGTCCATCTTGGTGATGTTGGAAAGTCACCATGCCCAGCTACTTCAGAAGCAATGAACCATTGCGTCCGTTGACCTGCATCACAAAAGGATGATTCATCCGTTTTACTGGAATTAGCATCCTTTTCGTTTAACTCTTTGTTTCTAATGTCTTTATTCATGCCTTTGCCTTTTATCTTATTACGGACAAACGGATGTGATGGAAAATAATTCATCCCTTTCTATTGACCGTTTCATCCTTTTGATCGAATAATGTAGTTACTAAGTCAAGCAACACACTGGAGTAACCAAGATGAATAACGACACAGTCTCTCAAAAAAACATTCAAGAAGGAAGTGATTGGCACCGAGCTGACATTGTTGCAGCTCTTAAAAAGCGTGGACTTTCTGTTCGTCAACTTTCTCGTGAAGCTGGCCTTGGTGAAAATACGCTCGCTAATGCACTTCGCTCACCATGGCCAAAGGGCGAAAAAATCATTGCTGAAGCCATAGGGATGAAACCGGATCAACTCTGGCCTAGTCGTTACCGCTCACTTCGAGCTGCAAGCTAGGAGGTTTCAATATGTGGTTTATAGCTAGTGAATTAGCTGGTGTCGTTGGATTGCCAAGCTCTGAAAGAAATGCTCGTGAATGCTTAAAAAAATTAGCGGCAGAAAAACCAGAGCAAGCAAGAAAAAGACAAGGGACAAAAGCGATCGAATACCACGTCAGCTTGTTACCTGTCCCAACTCAAACAGCTCTGATGAAAAAACAAGGCAAAGTTCAAGTTGGCGATCAGGTTCTTGAGTTGCCGAAAAAGAAAAGCGAGCAGTCGTATTGCCGTGAAGCGCTTTGGGCTCGTTGGAGTAAGAACAACAATGCTGCCAAAGAGAAAGCACAGCAAGCATTGCGCACCGTTCAAGCTGTCTTTGCACTTAAGAATAACGGCATCAAGTTGATGGACGCTTATCAATCGGTCTCTGAAGAATATGGCGTGGCACTTTCTACTTTGCGTCGTAGCTGCGCGAAGGTGAAAGGGATAGACGAATGTGATTGGGCTCCAGCTCTGCTGCCTAAAAACTTTGAATCATCCCAAACCCAAAAGCCGAATCAGTTTGCCTACATCACACCTGAAGCGTGGGAGTTTTTCAAAGCTGACTACTTGAGCCTAGAGCAACCTGCAATGTCGGTTTGTTATGAGCGCCTTATTGATACGGCTCCATCTAAAGGTTGGAAAGTCCCAAGCCTAAAAAGCTTAGGACGCCGCCTTGAACATGAAGTGCCAGTACAACAACGCATCATGCTTCGTGAGGGTGAACACGCATTGCACCAAATGTTCCCACCGCAAGAACGTACCGTTGAAGGGCTTCACGCTCTGGAATGGATTAACGGCGATGGCTATCAACACAACGTGTTTGTGAAGTGGTTTAACGGTGAAATTCTTCGTCCTAAAACGTGGTTTTGGCAAGACATCTAC
>NZ_JBFSUD010000052.1:0-33446 GCF_041467175.1 Vibrio sp. 10N.247.310.24 | reverse complement strand
GGTTACAAGATCCACATTCCTGAATTTGAAACTTCGCTAGACCCACCGAAACAGATAAAGTTACCTCGTTCTAGCCAGTTTTCGTGTCCACTCAAAAGAACATCAAACAACTACTTAAGACTCTACCAATGGGCTCTTGTTGGCCTATCTTCCACAATCCTCTCTGTACTAATAATCAGCTATTTCTACTTCTGGCACGAATTTGACATCGTCAACGTCAACGTCAATAACCAATCGAGCCAAATCTGCCTAACTAAAAAGGATGAACTTCAATTCATCTTAGCCTCTCAAAAAAACTTAGCTTCTCAGTCCCAGGAAAACTATCACACTAATCCATAACTCTCGTTGCTTTAATTTTTTCAGATAAAAGAGAGGTAGCCCCTTTGCTGTCTGCAAAGGGGCACAACTTAAAGTGCAGGTTCCAATGTAGCGTTAAAGTGTCTCAAGACCTTAGGCTCATAAGTAAACTTTAAACCTGCAATTGATGAAGCACGTTTCTTCACTTCTTTAAAAGCAGCAATAATGTAATCAAGGTGAGCCTGTGTATAGGTTGCTCTAGGAATAGCTAAACGAAACAATTCAGCCGGGCAAGGCAGCTGCTTTCCTGTTTCAGGATCACACCCTAGTAATAAAGAACCGATTTCTGCACCTCGAATACCTGCCACCTTATAAAGCTCACAAGACAAAGCATGTCCAGGAAACTGTTCTGGTGAGATATGAGGTAATAATGCACCGGCATCAACAAAGGCAGCATGCCCACCCGCTTGCTGGCAACGGACCCCTAACGCTTCTAGGCCGTTCACTAAGTATTCAACTTGCTGCAAGCGTGATGCTAACCAGTCTTCTTCCATTCCATCATAAAGTCCAACAGCCAAACGTTCCATCGCCCCACCTTCGAGACCTCCATATGTTGGAAAGCCCTCCAATAACACGCATAGTGTTTTGCATTCCAACTGCACATCTAAGAAGCTATCGTCTTTGAAAGCGAGTAGCCCACCAATAGGAACCATGGCATCTTTTTTCGCTGACATAGCAAAGAGATCGGCATATTTAAACGCTTCTCTGGTGATCTCTTGAATGCTCCAATCAGAATAACCAACTTCACGCTGTTTAATAAAGTAAGCATTCTCAGCAAAGCGAGCGCAGTCCATAACAACAGGGATACCATAAGATTCCGCTAATTCATAAACAGCCTTAAGATTAGCAATGGAGACTGGCTGGCCACCTGCAGAGTTGCAAGTAATCGTACTTACTATATAAGGCACGTTTTTAGCTCCAACCTCTTCGATTCCAGCTGCGAGAGCTTTCAAATCAAAGTTACCTTTAAAGTCTGCTTTAATTTTAGTATTAAAAGCTTCAGGTGAAGGAACGTTGATCACTCGACAGTTATTGTGTTGAGTGTGCCCTTGTGTGGTATCAAAAAAGTAGTTTGAAAATGCGGCCATTTTGTCTCGCTCTAGCCCTTTATCTCGCTCAGATTTATTGATCAAAGCTGGGACATATAGCTGCTCAGCTCCCCGTCCTTGGTGTGTGGGGATGGTAAACTTATAACCAAAAATATTTTTTACCGTCTGACTAAGCGTCCTGTAGCTTCGACTGCCACTGTACGACTCATCACCTTTCAACATTGCAGATTGCATAGCCTGTGTCACTGCACCTGTACCGCTATCAGTAAGCAAATCGATAAACACATCGTCGCTCTCTAATAAAAAAGGGTTGTACCCTGCTTTCATCAGCGCCTGCTCTCGTTCTCGCTCCGTTGTTCTTTTCACTGGTTCAATAACCCTAATTCGATAAGGCTCCGGCACATAGTGTGAATCCATCGGATGTTCTTTATTATTGCTTATTGCTGACATAGGTATTTCTCCAGACATTTTTATTCTTAATGGGTACTTGGAGAAGGCATAGCTAAAGCTCTCTAGTTCAGTACACTCAATCCTTATTATTGCGGATTAAGGCGCTCTCGCTTTACCTCCTCCAACCGCACAAAAATGAACCAACAAAATGGGTTTGGATATTAATTTCAGCGTAATTTAACTATTAATAAATAAGAAAGATTAAGTGAAAAATGGAACTGGGGAGGCCAAAAGTATGGCGCTTTTCCAAGAAAGGAAATATTGAAATTTACACACACTTTCTCAAAGGGATAGTAAAGCTAAGTCATTCATTTTTATTAATAAGAATAATTAAATAAACAATCTACTCTCGAAGTTTCACTATGGATATTTGTGATATGAGAAAGGAACTAAAAGTACCTTTTCGGTTAAATAGAGATAGCGAGTTTATTATGATTCTAGGCAATACATTAGTTGTAGGTGCAGGACCCGCCGGCATTCAAACCAGTCAGATTCTTGTTCCTTTTAGTCAGAAAATAGCTCTCATAAGCAAAAGCTCTCATCAATGGGAGAATAGAAAAAGACTAATGCGACAACACGGAAACGTTGCTAGCTGTGAAGTAAGTAAGCCACAATTAGCACCACTTGTTGGTCTTATTAGATTTGATGAACTTTATACAGATTTATCTCCCCTGCCCTCTTCATGGGACACGCTAGTCCTAGCGACCCCCGCTCACGCCTATTGTGATGTCCTAGCTTCTTTTTCTGAGCTCTGCTTGAAAAATCTAAAGCAAATTATCCTTATGTCATCCATGATTGGTGGGTGTCTTATCCTAAAAGGGATATTGAAAAAGAAAAAGTTATCTCCCAACATCATTCTTTTTTCTAGCTACTTTGCAACGTCTCATTTTTCATCTAATCCAACAACACAACACCCTCTTACAGTCACGACTAAAACCGTGAAAAAAAGAGTGTATATTTATCTCTCCGAACCCAATGATGTCTTGTTTAATGCTTTAAGGAACGCATTAGAAAAAGTGAATGTTCAAGTCGTTCTCTTTGATAACCCATTTAGTGTAGAAGGCAGAAACGCTGCAGCTTATGTACACCCAGCTTTTCTAATCAATACGTTTTCTTTAGATCATATTCTTTCAAACGAAGATGACACTAAATACATGTATAAGCTCTACCCCGAAGGCCCTATCACCATGAAGTTGATCAAAGAGTTACTGCATCATTGGAAATCAATTTCTCGCCTACTAGAACATTACTCAGCGGAACCAATCAACTTACTTCAATTGCTCAATGACGAAAATCTCCCCGTACTTGAGGCAACGATTCCAAAAGATAAAATAGACTCTTTCAATGAACTCAATGAAATAGAGCAAGAGTACCTACTCTATGTTCGATATAGCACAATACTGATAGACCCAACCCCTTTTTCAGAATCCAACACCAAAAAAAGCACTTTTGAGGTTTCTGCTAAACCTTATCTCAAGGGAAAAGTTAGAAAAGGACGACTACAACTACCTAGAACACCATTAGAAGATTTGCAGACACTTTATTGGCTTAATCATTTAGTTCAACAATCTAGCCTTATTTCTTCTATCAGCTTTCAATCAATAGAAGTATTTGAATCTTGGGTAAAAGAAAGAAACCTGCCCACGACATTAATCCAAGCCCTAAAACAACGCGCTTCTGAATACTACGTTCATGCGACACCTTCTATCAGCCAATAAATTATCCTTAATTACTATAAGCCTAGGAGGAGTTTGCTTAGCATTTTACCGTTTTGCTTCACAAGAAGTCAGTAACGAAGGAAAAGGAGATTAAGGTGCGAATAAGAAAAGCAACTATCAACGACATATCCTCTATCAATGCTCTATGTCATGAACAACTGGCAGGTAGCCACAGTAAAATGAGCCATTACAACAGAGAACGAAACGAATACAGCTTGAATGATTACAACTTAAGCAAGCTAAGAATTATTGAATTACTTTTCACCGAATCCTTGATAAAAGAAAAAATCGAGAATAAAAACACTTATTTTTTCGTCGCTGAAACAAAAAAGAAACAGGTAGTAGGCTACCTAATCATCAGTGTTCATTCTCCAAAAAGAAAGCCAGTCATCCAACAACAAGCCCCATCTTTCTACGCTTATGTCGAACGATTCTATGTGTCATGTAAATACCACGGACAAGGTATTGAACTAGCACTACTCAATAGTTTTGATTATTGGAAAAAATACAAATCAGCACACTAATATTATCTTTCAAAATATAGAGAAAAGTTGTCAATGCTCAGGCTGAGCATTGACAACTTTTCTCGCATTTAAATCAGCCTAAATCGGTTCGTTTTCCACTCTAATCCATCAATCACACCTTCTTGGTACATGCCTCCCCAATCATAAAAGAACGGCGCAAACCCATGTCCACCGGTTAGGTGGGATAGAGCAATACACACCACCACAACCCCTGCGGAAATTGCATATTCGATAGGATCACCGGTTCTAAATCGACCTCCAAACAGATGGAAGCGCCTATCACTGTAAGGCGAAAAAGGCACACCTGATACTGTCATCGCATCAGTCAAAATATGGCTAACGCCACCCCAAGCAAATGCCATCCCGATCCCGTGATAATCCCAAACCAAAGTAAAGGCTAGGGCAGCCAGTAACCAATGCGTGAAAACATGTGTGGGGCCTCGGTGTTTGATATGTCGATTGCCAACCTTAAGTACGTATTCAAACCAATCGGGAGCAGTTGCACCTGCGACACACACAGCAACATGAGGAGGTGACACCACAGCACAAATCGCGCCTGCAATTAATGTATGATTGAGCCATTTCATCGTGATTGGGGATCGGAAGTAGGGCGGGGAAGGTAAGCGAGTTTTTGAAGGTAACGGTTCATCTGGTCAGTATATGTGGCTTCACACATTGCCACCAAAGCTAAACGATGCTCAACGATTTTAGCTTCATGCGCCAAAACATCTCGATGAGAAGAGGCCACCTTTTCAAGCAAAGCGACTTGCTCTGATACGTTCGCCACCCCTTTTTTCACTCTCATTTGCGCTCTGGCCTCCAAAGAGAGATAAAGCCCCATTAAGCGATAGGCATAATTTCTATCAGCTAAGGATTGAGTAAAGCTTGCTACAGAGGTAGCTGTAGCAGTACGACGCTGGTATTCCCATTGGCGCTCCCGAGATTGTTCAGTTGTGGAGTAGAGCGGCATTTTGCCAACTATTCCAATGTAATGCTCAGTTATCTCTGGCCAACCTTCAGGATCATACTCATCGATGTTAGATTTCATGCCCGCAACCAAGTTTAAATCGAGCTTAAATTTACTCTTCTCTGGGTAGCACTTAAGTACAGTGTTAAAAATCGCATCCGGATCCACTTTTGGTGCCGGCGTGAGGGCAGGGGTTGGGACATTATAGTGGGGGGCTTGACCTTTTAAAGTAGGGAGCTCGTAAGGCTTGATTTCTGGCGGTAGCACCTCAGCTTCTTCCCAAGGCACACTAATACCCCAATCATTGGCATAGGCAGCACTGAACGCGCATAAGCTAATCCATATAAGGAAAACATTAATCAGCACGCGTCGACCTTCTTCCAGTACCTAACATCTGAAGCCCACCAATAACAGCGCCAGCTTCCCATGCACCGGCCACCACACACATCGCTACCATGAACCAAATCAAGGCTTTGGTCGTATCGTAACTAACATCACTCTCTAAATTAATTCGCTGTGGAGCACGGCGCTCTACGATAGGTCGAAAAGAAGGAGGGAGCCGACCTTCCTCGCTAGAGGTCATTAACCAAACTTTGGAAGACAGTAAACATTTACGGGCGATTTGTGCTTTTCGGCCAGTCAGCTTATGAGCGTCATCAATAAAAAGTAAGGCTTGGGTGTCAAGAAGGTAATCAGCCAAGAGATCCGCCTTAAGCTGCAAGTTGAGCTTCCCCCAGGGCGTATAATCTTCTGATTGTACTTCTTTGTCTTGGTGCCATTTTGCAATGCCTTTCACCTCCACCCAACTTGATAAAGGCATCAGCCCCTCAAGTAAAATAGGTTGCGGCTTTTTCCCCCAGATTTCGTGTCGGCTATCCTTTAAGCGCATAAGCCAGCGGCTTTTACCTGAATCATGAGCTCCCGTAATTAACTGACACTCCTTCCGGCGCAAGCTGGTTTCTTTACGATCACGACTTGGCGCAAAGCGTCTTGGTGCATCAACAATCAATGGTGTCACATAACGTGTTCCATCTCTTCGCACTCGTTTATGATCGGTTCTGAGTTTCAAAAATCGCATTCTATTCCGTCCTTACTTGTCCAGAATAAATCACCGTATTAGAAACTGAAAAAACCAAATAGCTCATTTCGAGCTTGTTCAAAACTCCATGTAATTGACATGTTTATAAGCAAATTAAAAGTAAATTATTGAGCGAAGAACTGCTGTAAAAATCGCACAACGAAAAAAATTTTCATGTGAAACATAGGGGTAAACAACAAGGACAAGAGGTACAACAACGACCCAATAACCATATGCACGAATAATACGGTCATTTAATTCGTTCACATTTATGACAGGCAATAAAATTCTTATGACGGGCTGGGTGATGCAACACAAAAACGTTAACATCAACCAAAGACCATCTTTCATTTTATTGTTGGTTTTTCAGTCTCATACTTCATCAAGCGCGTATTTATACGACAGATTAATTAGGGCTGGGCATAGTCGCTTGGCTCGCCACACCATTGCAGGTCAAGACGTCACTCTTTCCCCTTTCTAAATAAGTTTGTGTACTACTTTATCAATCTTCTTATCTAGCGAATTCATCACTGAGAGCTTGTTTGTATCTAAATCCATGAACCTAGATTTAGCGTGTCCCCGTCTAGACACTATGACACTGTCACTTACTATTTCTTTTACTAAGCCTAAAAACTTAGTTCCACCCATTTATTTTATATCGCTGGCGATCACCCGCAACGATCAGGGTAGTAAGACCCTAAAACACGAGTACACAATAAAAAGTTAATGGATCAAATAAGAAAGTAATAAGAAATCAAGCGATCAAAAATCCATAGATTAATGAAGATAAACATATCAATTACATGCGATTAGTGACAAACATAAAGTAATTTTAAAGCTAGATGTTAGAGTATTAACACTTACTTCACGAGCAACATCAAAGCTCTCTAGAGATTTGATGTTGCTTGTGAAGTCACCGACTGAACCTGAGTGAAGTTGGTATTATTGTAAAACTAGATCCTAAAGGTTCTAGTTTCTTAGTAGTCACCTAAAAGTATAGACATTTACCGAAAATATATTGATATTTACCGATTAATTATAAACATTTACCGATGAAATATTAATATTAGACGATCTTACATATAAACATTTACCGAACTTAAGCATTAACATATCAACATTAACCGATCTAAATGACGGGTAAGATCATAATTTAATGATCTTTGGATCAGATTGATGGGAAAACAAACAAAAACTATAGCTCATCAGTAATCCTATCTTAAGTTTGATCTTTTAGAATCAAGTAAACATTTACCGAAGTAAGTAGTTATTTACCGATATTTATACATAATTTATGTGAAGAGCTATAGATATTTGCCGAAATCATATAGACATCTACCGAAGTTGATGAGGTAAGTAAGGTTATCTGTTAAAATGATACTATCGCACTCTTAGGTAATGATCATGACGTTATCATCCAACTCTAGCCTGACAGTTATTAATGAAGAGGACCGAAAGAATCGGTTTATCTCATCGATTCTTTTCTCTAGAGCAACCATCTTTCACCCTGCATCTCGTTTAACTTCTACGATGCAGTCAAAACTGATTCAAATCGCTCAAAGTGGTGGCACTGATCCAAATCACCCACTAGAAAGTGTGAATATTAATAGTTATGGAAAGAATTTCAGAGTTGATCTGCATGTAGATTATCTACTACAGCCTCATCGCGATATCCTCGAAACTATGCTGGCCTACGCTCAAACGATTCAATTAGATGATGCTTCTTATGAAGCCGGCGCACGTTTAACCTGGTCTCAGGTGTACCAAACCATTTCTGATGGTGAAATATCAGATACTCAACAAGATGGCTTCGACTCTTTTATTGACCGAGACGCGACCGTTTTATCAATGAGTATGTATGAATTAGCAACCCGAATGGGCATGGCGACCACTCGCGCGAACTACGATCAAATTGAACGCCGCATTACTCAATTAGCAACGGCTCACTTAGTGATAAATGAGCTTGATGAAGAGCAGAACGTAATTGGCAAAAAGCCATTAGAGTTTGTTCAAGATTACCGTTTTTATTGTGACCGAAGTAAATTTAAAACAGGCCGTAAAAACAGTAAGAACCTCACTAACCATGTGTTCTTAGTTCCAGACATGCGTCTGCTGCAGGCGATACGCGACCATGGCTATTATTACCGATTAGAACAGCACAAAATGACCAACTACAGTAAACCGTCTGTTCGTTCATTCTTAAAATACATTACCACGCATAAAGCTGAGTTCTTACACAACAAGAAGTTTGAGTGGGCACTCGATAGCTACATTCAATCTATTGCTTCGAAGGTCAGCCATAGTTTCCGTAGTGATCTCAGAAAAGATTTGTTGGCCAATGCCGTTCAAATTGAAAAAGACTTCAGCCTTCAATTTCGCGATGTGGGTAATGGCATACAGATATTCTACATTGGGGAGGGTGAATCATGATCACTCAATCTCTTGATAGCTTGATGGCTTCACCTGCTAGTCAAAACTTAAGTTTCAGCTTAAAAGGTTTACTTAAAGGACATGTAGGCATGTTAATTGCCGCGCCTAACGTTGGTAAGTCTCACCTAGCATTGTGTATTGCAATGGAACACGCTTCTTCAATGTCTTTACTCGGGATGAGCGCGGCCGATAAACCCGCAAAAACCTTAGTACTGAGTTCAGAAGATAGTGCCGGTGTCATCCAGTCTCGGATGAAAGAAAAGCTGGCTAATTGCACAGCCACTATAAAGTCAGAGCTAAAAAACAATCTCCACTTTCTAACGGATATTGAACCGATAGTGATCCCACCCGATAGCTCGGTCCAAGAACAGGCAGAACATAAGCAGTATTTAGATCAACTCAAGCAAACCTTCTCGGAATTCGACTTAGTGATAGTGGATACGGTGACGGAATCAATAGGCCGTTGTGAAGAGGTAAAACACGATCGCTTAATCAAAAATATTTTTCAGGGTCTTGCCAGTGAATCAGGCGCCAGTTTGTTGCTTGTTCACCATGTGAATAAAGATGAAATCCGCGGTAACCAAGAAATTACTATGGCCTCAGGTGCAGGTTTAACGTCGATAATGCGATTAACAAAGTGCTTATTTACGTTAAAGAGAAACAAAGAATCGTTGTCGATTAAATACCTTAAGAGCAATTACTTACCTGAAAATGAAAATCAAGAGTTCGTGGTTGAAGTGAGACAAAGCCTCACTATTAATCCACAGGTCTTCAGTTTGAAATCTAAGGCGTCTAAGCCCGCGCGCTCAGCGCAAAGTATTAAGCAGAGCCCTAAAAAAATCACGCTGCTAGGGACTATTCCAGAACAAGAAGAAATTGAAGAGCGTAAAAACCTCAGGGACGTTTTGTAAGCGACCTCTCACACTTTCAAACAGCACCGACATTCGGTGCTGTTTTTTTATCTGACTCTGTTCGCACTCTTTGTTACCCGTCCATATTTTTTCGCTCAGCTTGTCCAGTTTGGATCGCCTTTAGTTGAGGAGGAAGCATGGCGAACTACGCGTATTTAAGAGTCTCATCAGACAGCCAAGATGTGGCAAACCAAAAGCACGGGATCTATGACTACACCAATAAGGTTGGGATAGGTAACTTGGTGTTTGTTGAAGATGTGGTGACAGGTAAGAAAAAATGGCGGCAACGTAAATTAGGTGCGTTAGTGGAGGGCATGACGAGCGGAGATTGCATCGTATTTGCTGAAGTCAGTCGAATTGCGCGTTCTACTTTACAAGTGCTTGAGGTTCTCGAAGTGTGTATGGAAAAGAAGATCAATGTCTATATCGCCAAACAGAATTTGCAGCTAGATGGTTCAATGCAATCTCGCATAACCGCAACGGTGCTAGGACTTGCGGCAGAGATAGAGCGTGAGTTTATCTCGATGAGAACAAAGGAAGCGCTTGCCGCTAGAAAGAAAAATGGCATGATTCTCGGAAGACCAAAGGGCCAAGCTGAGAAGCTGAAGCTCGATGTTAAACGTGAACAAATAGAGAAGTATTTAAAGATGGGCTTGGGGATTCGTCCCACAGCCAAATTGATCGACGAAGCGCCGAGTACGCTGCGTGACTACATGAAGCGACGCGGGTTAACCCTTAAATTAGCTTAAGGGTTAAGAGAGTTGTGAAAAGTGCTTGGCAGGTGACATGTGCTTACCAAGAACGGCTGCAATCACAATGTGATTTTGCTTTTGGATGTAATAAATCACATGGTGCTTTAAAGGAAACCGGAAGTAGTTTTTTCCCAGTTCAGAAACTTCTATGCCAAGCAGCTGGTTGTTCGCCAGTAATTCCATTGATTGCTTGAGCTCTGAAAAGTAAGTCGTCCATTGTGTTTGCCCCCATCGCTCTAATGTATAGCGACGAATCTCAATGAGATCAGATTGCGCTGCAGAAGAAAGCTTGTAGTGCATCATTAATCAAATTTACCTTGGTTAAGTGCGTTCATGAAGTCGTTACCGTCGACCAGGTTATCTGATAGAGCATCGGCCTCTGCTTGTTCGAAGCGTGATTTCACCACCATCAATTTGAGTGCTTCAAGTTGTTCATATTCTTCACAAGACATCATCACCGCAACGGGTGAGCCGTTCTTATTAATTTGTACAGGTTCACGTTGAACCTTCATCAGTAAGTCACCAAATTTGGTTTTAGCTGTATTAGCAGTAAGTGATTGCATAATATTCTCCTTTTCGTTCATTATAAACGAATCGAACGATTTAACCAATTTGTATGATTCTGTGATTGAAGGTAATCTGATGTAGTGTCCATAAAGGTGTAACTTTGTGGACATTACTTGTTACCCATCTCAATACTGTCCAATTAGTCTTTTAAATATAAAGTGAACATGTACACTAAAGTTAACCAATCTTAATGTTCACTTTAAGGCACCTCTCATGAAAATTGGCTATGCCCGTGTCAGTACCCAAGACCAAACACTTGATGTTCAGATTGAGCAGCTTAAGGCGATTGGCTGTGACAAAATTTACCAAGAACAAGCGAGTGGTAAATCTTCCGATCGAGAACAGCTTAACCTGTTGCTCGATTTTGCGAGGGAAGGGGACGTGATTCACGTTACCAAAGTCGACCGCATTGCCCGTAATACTATCGATGCGTTGCAAATTGCCGATCAGCTCGCAGCAAAAAAAGCCGGCTTAGTTTTTCATGATTTAGGCGACTTAGACATTAATAGCGATGTCGGTCGAGTAATTTATACCACCATTTCGGCGTTCGCAGAGATGGAAAGAAAACGAATTTTACAGCGCTGTAATGAGGGTAGGGAGCGCGCACGAGCTGAAGGTAGGCACCTCGGCCGATTTCCTGATAAGACGCTTCACCAACGCATTCAAGAGCTTGCAGAGCAGGGGATAAATAAGCATGCGATCAGCAAAGAGTTAGGGTGCAGTCGAACAACGGTTTATAAGGTGTTGGGATAAACTCACCTAGTTATGAATAGGAAAAGGCTACGAAGTACCTGTACTATTTATGACTAATGACTAATGACTAATGGTGGAATTTGCTAAAGATTCATAAGGTTCTCTATAGATTCTTCAACTGAGCAACATGAATATGAATGGATTTTATTTTCATCTTTTGCTTCAATTTCAATCTGAGATACTTTATGTCTCGTATCTCCTTCAAGAAAGTAAAGTGAGCTTTCAACTGATTGACTGACTACGATTGTTTTATCTTTCATGATGATGCGACATGCGTGTAGAACCATAGTTTATTCCTTCCTAGCTTAGGCAACTGAATCTTTACGTTCTTTGTACCGATGATGTTGTTAGACATTTTTATTGTTATTTAACAGTAGACTAGATTGTAAAAAAATAAAGTGACTCGATGTGAAGGTTGATCTTTTCGTTTCAATATTGAGGCCTTGCTTACCACTTCAGTCAAAACTTGCCACTTCTAAGTGGTGATCACGAAAAAACATGTCATGGGCTAAACACGTGACGCTGCGCGACACAGCCCATCACATAAACGTCATCACCACTCAGGCGGCTGCGCATTGTCTTTCGTAGCAAGGCCGCTTAAAAGATCTATTACCAGCCCCAACCCCCAAGCTTGGGGTCTTTAGTTCAAATTGAACATAATGTGGAATAATACAAAATAGCACGTGCCGGTTCGCCAGCAAGCTGTCGGGCACTGAGCTACTTCAAGTATTATTGGACATTATGTGTAAATTTTCACAACCGCACAGAAAGCGTGCTGTAAGGCAGCCAGGCAAGCTGGCTATTGTTTATCTGCCTTGCCCAAAAAGACGGGCAAAGCAGGGCAGTTGGCTAACGCATCAAAACACAAACAACGTGTTTCCATGCGGTCACTTGCTCATGGGCCTGGTACATTTTTCGTTGCGGTCAGTTTTTGTTGGCCGTGCCGTCCAATGCGCGTGCCCCCGGCACTCGGCCAGCCCTCTTCGCTCTCATTCTTTTCTTTGCCCATTTGGCTCCGGGCTGCAGTGTTTGTGGTCCATTAACCATTGTCGCTCCCTATCGTTGTCGGGTACCCAGTGTCTAATGAATCCCTCTTTTGTCCACAAACACACACCACATCCCCCGCCCACCCAATGCTGCGCCCCGTCCTTTGGTTTAACAAGCTTTGTAGCCGCTGTTGTTCTATATGTTTAAGTTGCATTATCACGTGTAATTTATAGGCGCAGCGGTGGTCGTGTCGTGGTGTTATTGTCAAAATTCACACCTATTGGGGCTTCTCTAAATGAATGGTTCGCGTAGCTGAAGCTATGGTTTCTGCTCGGTGTGCAATGATAATGCGAGTGATATTTAGTTGCTGAACGTGTTGGTTAATAATAGCTTCATTATTAGCATCAAGGTGGCTCGTAGATTCATCTAAACAGAGGACTTTAGGCTGCTTATAAAGTGCTCGAGCGAGGAAAAGACGTTGTAATTGCCCGCCGGAAAAGCTACTTCCCATGTCTCCAACCAAAGAATAAAAGCCTAAGGGTAGTCGTTGAATATCGGCTAAAATGTTAGCGTGGCGGCAACTCTCTATTAATCTTACCTCATCATATGGGTTATCAAACATGGTGATATTTTCGTTCAGTGTTCCTGAAAGTAGAGTGTCATTTTGCATCACACTTCCTAGGTGTGAACGATACGTTGTTTTATCTAGCTTTTGGATATCGATACCATCTAGGTAAATGGTTCCAGTCGTCGGGGAGAGTAACCCAAGAAGGAGCTTAAGTAAGGTTGTCTTGCCGCATCCAGATTCGCCTGTGATTGCGATACTTTCTCCTGGCTCTATTTCAAAACTGAGTTGGTTTAGCACCCAAGGTGCTTGGTCAAAATAACGAAAGCTGACGTTCTCAACTTTAATATGACCTTTCACTGGCTGGGGAAGTGAAGCTTGGCCTTGGCCTGGTAAATCTTCTTGGGTATGTAAAGTGATGTCGGAGAGCCGCTCTAGGTGCAAGGTGAGTAGTTTAAAGGACAGTATTTTGTCTATGAAGGCAAGAATGCTCGTCGTGAACTGGTTTTTGTACGCAATAAATGCCAATAACATTCCCACCGTCAACTCCCCTTCGATCACAATCAAAGCTCCTAAATAAACGACAATAACCATCTCCAACCCAAAAATTAGGTCGTTGAGTGTCGTTTCTGCGATGTCCAGTTTCCCTAATTGAATATCGGTGTTGATCACTTCTGCATAGCGGTTTAGCCAACTGTTTTGTCGGTGTGTTTCATGGCTAAAGAGTTTAATGGTTTGTATTGCTCGAATACTTTCTAAAAAATGGGAATCTTCTTTGGCTTCCGCCACTATTGATTCTTCAGTGATGCGGCGGTTAGGAAAATAGAACAGCCACTGAACGACAAAAGAAAGTCCAACTACAGCAAGCACAACACCAGTCAGAAGTGGGCTATAAAGAAACATCATTATTAAGACAACGGATGCCATTAAGCCATCGATTAACGCTTCAACAATACCTGTTGTGAGTAGCTCACGGATGGCGTTGATAGAGCCAAATCGAGAGACAACATCGCCTACATGGCGCTTTTCAAAATAAGCATTAGGCAGTCTGATCAGGTGATGGAATAAGTTAGCGCCCATTTGGATATTGAGTGCACTACTAAATCGCACAACGAACCAGCTACGAAAAGCGGTCACACCGGTCTTTATCAAGTTCAGTAGCGCAAAGCCCAATGCGAGAACCATCAGCAAAGGTGTGTCATGACTGAGCAGGACGTTATCAACTACCCACTGCATGTAATAAGGAGCTATTAATGCGGCGGCTTGAATGACCACTGATAACATTAATAGTGTAACTAGGGTGCGTTTTAACCCATGAACTTTCTCCCACAGTTGGCTAATTCGCATGGTCTCGCGTTTGTCTTGTTTTTTAAAGTTACTACTGGGGTGTAGTTCGAGTGCGATACCGGTAAAGCTGCGAGCAAATTCAATTGTAGATAACTGGCGCTTACCCTGAGCGGGATCATTGATATCAACCTTTCCATTACACACTTTGGTTAGCACTACAAAATGGTTTAAGTCCCAATGAATAATGCATGGCAAAGAAAGCTGATCTAACTCTTCTACTTCACATTGTACTGCTCGTGCTGTGAGCCTTATTCGACTAGCTAATTCCATGACCTGTTTTAAATTCATGCCCTGTGTACCAATCCTTACCATGCGTCTAAGTGAGGCGACATTGATTTGGTAACCGTAGTATCCGGAAATCATCGCAACGCACGCTAATGCGCATTCTGATACTTCGGATTGCATCACTAAAGGTACGCGTTTTAGATGTGTGTAATGCAATCGATGAAGAAGGTTATGGGGGTGTTTTAACATACTCTGTGTTCTTTGGTTGTGAGAGGTGCTCATTGGGGGCCTGTGCATGCTTTTTATAGTTTGATCAACGAGTTGCTGTACTCTTTTTTATTAATTAAATTACACCCAACCTTATGAATATTTACGGCTAATGACATGTTATTAAAGGAGAAATTACGATTAATTATCTATGAGGGAGTCGGGCATTTGATTCGTAGTATTTTTATGCCCCTAGGTTGATAAACCAATAAGAATTGAGGGTTATCAATAAATTAACTCATAAATTAATTGTGGTTCTGATGGTATTTAAGCCTTGATATAGCTAGGGCTAAACCCCTGTAGGTCTTCCGTTTACGCAAGCGCCAGTTCTGCCAAGTTTTATTGCTGCGTTGTAAAGGCGTTATTCAGGGAGAAACATTGGTTACGTTAAGGATGAGTAATGAAGAAAGTTATGTGCAAACAAGTAGCGTCACTCTCAGAGGACATGCTTGATAAAGTTGTGGGTGGGAAGGGATACGACGGTTGTACCTCTAAACCTAAAAAGCTGCATAAAGCAGCGACGAAAAAAGGAAATTCGTCAAAGGGCCGTGATTGGAGCGGGGGCTGTAATAGCCGTTCGTCTTAGGTATTGGTTTTAGATGATTATCGTGGGGTATGTCGTTCACTTACCTCACTTTTTTCTTCAATCAGGTATTCCTTTTTATATATGGAGCACATTATGAAAACGTACTTGTTATCACTGTTTGTCGCTCAATTCCCGTTGCCTATGGCTGACAAGCCTTCTCTTGTATCTATGTCAGATAATGCCATCATGCCTATTACTCGGCAGGCGTTGGTAGGTTGGTGGCAGTGTTGGTTTACTTTCCCGTTGATTGGTGACCGCATTCTCAACGAACATTTGAGATTGGATAAAGACGGCAGCTTCTCATCGCAAGGGACGTTTGAATACTTTTTAAGTAATCAAGACAAGCCTGCTCTCTTCTCTTTTTCAGCTCAAGGAAACTGGGACTTTTATCAGCATCAACTTCGCCTTGAGTATGCCCCTTTTGATATCGAACCCATGGGCGAGTTGAGCGAACAGTATCTAAACGACATCAAAAAAATCTACCTATCTCCATCCTATAAAGGGACGCGTCGCACTGTGTTTGATGTAGAGCTGTTACGCGAAAATTCCATGACAATTGGTGATGAATATGACAGCTGGCAGTGCGTTAGATAACAATCTCCAACTTGTTTTTGAGCTTATCAATAGTTCTGAGTCCACGCTGTTTGATAAGAAAAAAGCATGTGGTTTCGTAGAGAAGTTACTGGCGCTTCAAGGGCAGGTAAATCACGAATCTGTGTCTATTTTCATTCGGTTATTGGACGAATTGCTTTTAGCTGACAAAGAACAATATCTTGCTCGAGATGTGTTACAGCGAATTAGTTGGCTCGAACCAGAAGACCTTGTGATGCTAGATAAGGTATTTTTTGTTTGGATTGGTTGTTTGGGCGAGCGCCAGCTTGAATATTTTGATGTGTGGGAAGAAGTTTGCCAAGACGATACATTCATCTATTACGATAGCCGCTGTTTACTTGCTAGTGAGATTAAGGACGTTCTCTGTCGGATACACCACTGCAGTCATGAAGATGTGGCCTTGATAAAGCACCAAAGTGACTGGTTTGAGGCGTTTGTAGCAAGTCAGGAGAAACACCTCGATGAATGGTTAATTGATCATACTCGAGTCTATGATGCCGACATCGCAACTGAGCTTGAACATAGGCTCTATCGTGTTAGGCATCGTTACTACCGGCTAACGAAACTAGTTACCTTGATAGATATTGCGTCAATTGACTCATTATTTGTATTTAGCGGCTTTGATTTAGAACCTTACTACCTGTACGAAGTACTTCTGAGAAATAATTTAGCGGCAGCGAGTGATATCGTTCGGTTGTTGGTTCTTTATCATCAAGGGGGGATGTACGTTGATTTCGACACACTCCCAAGTTTTGAGCACTGTTTTCCTAAAACAAATCGGCGCTTTCCTGAATGGGTGAGTAATAACATGGTCGATGTACTTAAAGCCGAGCTCGTCATGAATGTGTTTCGAACTCAGCAATTGACTCGTTTTGCACGGTGCCAAGGTGATCATCAGCTAGTAGAGAATATCGTAGCGACGTTTTTTGATGATGATAAAGAGCAAATCAAAAGTTTGCATGAAGATGTTGCTGCGATAACTGAAGATAAACTTTTCCACCCTTTTATTTTGCCTCCCGTTCACAAAGAGGGTTTGGCATTAACGAAAGCCAAAAATAGTGTGGGCGAGTTCAACAACAATGTGCTGATAGCGCCTAAGGGATCCAAGTTAATAAGAATTGTCTTAACGATGATGAGCAGTCGTTACCGTTATATGGAAGATAACGGCATTATATTTGATGATATTTTCAACTCTCGCGACTGTGACGTTAACAATAGAGTGATGGAGAGCGAGGAGTATTGGCTTCGTTTTTCGGACTATCGGTATGACCATTTACGATCAAGTGATAATGTAACGCTCTTTTTGTCTGGGCCTTCATTGGTATTAGAAGTACTTATATCGCTTGCTTATGAAGTTTTTGACATTGAAGGCTGCAGTCCGAACTCCGTCGCGTTCGCAATGAGCCACCCAGGCTTAAAGATGGCATTTGATCATCAAACTCAATTTACAGTAGAGCACATGCGCTCAACTTGGCTTAGAAACCAAAACCTCTTTTCTGATTAGTTCGATTTTAGTCATTGTCTAACATTCAAGCTGACTTTTTAGTGCGGTTCGCTCATTAAAGCTTACCTTGAATCGCGTATATTGGGTCAAGTAACCATTCTAGGAGTGTGCGCGTTTCTAAAATAATATCAGCTTCAGCTAACATGCCTGTTTTCAATGGAAATTCTTCACCATAGGCGTTCATAAATTGATCTGGTAAAGAGGCTGTTACTCGATACATGGCTTGTTCTGTCTTAATGGGGAGGGCTTTGTCACTTGGCAAGATCAAAGCTTTGTCAATGCTCGTGATAGCACCAGTCATTAAGCCGAATTTCTGATAAGGAAAAGCATCAAAGCGGATATTGACGGTATCACCTTGTTGAACAAAACCAGCAGAGCGGGTAGGTAGGAGTAATTCTAACTCAAGGGGCGAGTTGGTGGGGATGATACTTAAAATCGGTGTACTTGGGGATACTTGGCTCCCTACTTTAGCCTGAATCGCTGTAACAGTGCCTTGCTTGGGCGCTTTCTGTGTAAATTCATATTCGCTGTTTAGTTCTACTTTTTGGGCCTGTAATAAAGAGATCTGTTGTTGTATCTCAAGTAGTTTTAAGTTGTGTTGTTCAGGCAGCAACTGTTGCTGGGTTTGTATTTGTGTTATCTCGACCTGAAGCGAACTCACCTCTTTATCTATTGTTTGATTCGCTTCTTGGTATTCTAATAACGCTTCTTGAGCTTCTATCAAGGCTGTTGCTGAAAGGTATCCATCTTGAGATAAGGTTTGTCGTTTTTCATAGAGTTGGGTTTGTAGGTCAAGGCGTATGGTGTTGGTTTGTTTGGCTTTGTTAATTGCGCTTAAACTTTGATTCAGGCGCTCTAACTGGTGCTGCAAAGTGAGAGTTTGCTTGTTAAACAGGGCGTCAGAAATGGTTCGCTTTTTTTCCAACATTTTCAACTGTGTGTCTATTTCTTGAATGAGAGCTGTGGTTCGCTCTTTTCCACTGGTTAAGCCTTGGCTATTTTGAATCCGTGCAATCGGCTGGCCCTCTGTGATTTCTAGTCCTTCCTCTACCCAGAGCTGATTGAGTACCCCTGAACGAGCAAAATATAAAGTGATGACGCCTTTTTGTGGGGCTAGGTATCCCTTCACTGTCTCTTTACGTGCGAACTCAAATTGCGAAAGATAGAACAAGATGAGAACAAAGAGAGCGAAAAGTGCCGTACTGATACCATACAAGGACAGTGGCTGAATTAAAACGACGCGACCTGTTAGCGTTTGTTTTTTTGCTTCAAGAACTTGTCGGCGAAATAACATAATAATTCCTTTTTTTTTTATTCCTTGGATTGGTGACTTGGACTGTTTAGGTCAAATTGCAAGTTTATGGATGGTTAGGGGCTCTCTCCATGCTAGAAGGAGTGGAGAAAAAACTCAGCTTATTAAACAGTAATTACGAGTGATTTTTGGGGGGGGGAACTCTCTTGATGCGAAGGAAAACCATTCGAATAATCAAGAACTAAGGAACTCTATGTCTCATTATTAATTAACCATAATTAAATACTTTCTCCCGAATAAGCACGTTAATTTTTTAACCTCCAAGCAGGGAGGTTAGGTCGGAATGCAACAGATTTTAAACCGACAGGTCAGTTGTCCTGTCCGCTCTCTCTTGGAACCGTGGATTTAATGATTTTTATGTTTATGTATTAGGGAGAGTTTAACAATGAAAGTATTAGCTACTGTTCATGAGATTGAGCAAGTTGTTGGAGGGAATCCTGGTCGTGGAATTGGAAGCTGGATTCGTGATTCGCTTGATAGAGCACATGCACCAGTTGCAAGAGCTCGTTATAGTGAATATCGCCAGCGAAGAGATAGATCGGGAGATCGTGCTGCACAGGCTCGTTCTCGTTCGCGCAGCGATATGAATGACCGCCACGACAAAGGTGGCAGTAACCGTATTGGAGGCCGTTAGGTTTCGGAGTAATTTACGATGCGGTTAATGATCTCTGCTGTGGTGGGAGTCTATATAGGTTATTTTTTTCCAATTTATATCCTGCTTGATTACTACCTGCTCATTACCCGAGAGTGGGCACTTAATCCGAGTTTGGATCGAGTGCTCTACTCAGCTATTGCCTACTACTTGTTACCCGTTAGCGCTTTTTTCGCGTTGTTTATTGGTGCTCGGCGAGATAAGCATTGGAAGCAGTACTCAACCTCTTGGCCTAGAAACACATGTACATGGGGTGAAGGCGTATTGGTATTGCTTGGTTTGATCTCATTGAATTCTGTATCAAATTATATTCAATATATGGTTTTTGATTGGTTTTCTCCAGACTATTGGCAGGCTCAAGCCTACAATTTCACGCCTTTGTTTTCAGCCTATGATGGTGTGATTGATTGGTTGAGTGTGTTAAGCAGCGTTATGGACGGTGTGTTTATTTCTCCCGTGATAGAAGAGCTTCTCTTTCGTTATTTGTTGTTTGTTATTTTCAGATCCGTTTTGGGGGTTACCTGTGCCGCATTACTCTCAAGCTTAATATTTGCTTCAATACATCAGTGGGCACTTTACGCCTTTATGTCAGGGGTATTTTTATGCTGGGTCTTTGAGCGATATCGCCGCTTAGAAGTGGTCATTGCCATTCATGCTGGTCATAATTTGTTTATTTTACTTTATGACCTTGTTTATTACTCGATGACACAGCTTCACTTTAATCCTTGGGAGGCCGTTGACATTAGTATTATTGCGCTGCAAGCGGGTTATCTGGTTTTGTTTTTACTCTTTATTTATCATCAGCGAAGAGAGTTTAGGGAGGAGTAATGTTAAAAAGAGGATTGTTCCTTTTACTTATTTACTTAAATATTGCCTTACTCTTTTTAAGTGTACTTTGGTTGTTAGTCCCATCTTTCAAACAGTATTCGTTAAGCGATTACTATGCTTACAGTGCTATTGTGATCTTAGTTCTGAGTGCTCTGGTTGCTCAAGGTGGCCGGAATAGTACTGAAGTGACGGACAATAAAAATAATTACCGTGCTGTCGTGTTCTTGTTAACTTTGGGCTCGATATTAATGATTAAAAGCTTCGTGTTAACTCTGATTTAGAAGTAGTAATTCATGCTCTGTAAAAGCACCCTACGGGCTACCTGCTTTATTTCGCGAACCTCCTCGCTCGTTCCTCACTCTTCGGTGGCTCAACCAAGCCATCTTCAATCACAAACAACGTGCTTTACGTTGTCTTGTCCGTTCCGGTCACAATCAGGGCTAGACAAGCTTTCACTTTCGCGGCCAAGTGCTGTCTGAGTGTGCTTTGGCTTGTGCTCTATTTGTCCTTCGGTTGAGTTTCAGCGACTCGTTTGCGCCACTTCTAATCCTTTGCCAGCAGAACTTCACCATCAAAAGTAAAATGAACGCTACGCGCTTTTGACGGTGAAAACCGTGCCGTCAGTCGGGAAGTTAGGCGAAAACGACGATGAAACCCTAATAACCCAAGGAGCACACCATGCCACATTCCCTTTCTTTGCACACTCACAGCACTAAGCCCGCAAAAGCGAGCAACGTATCCCCGTTGCATCCGTCAGGCTCTACAACAATGAAGGTTGCGCCGTTGTCAGTTTTGATTCACTGGTCTGAATCTTCCAGGCTACAAACCGATGAAGAATTTGAGTTTGAAATCTTTGAGGCCATCGCACTCAAAGCCGCACTAGATAACCCATTAGGCAGTTACGACAAAGCAGAAGTAACGGTAAAGTTTGAAGGTGGTCATCAGCATCGATGTCGAATTGATTTGGGGTGTGGAGGCAATGAAATCGGCTTCGCTGATCATTGCTTTCGCATCCTGGAATATTCTGAATCTCTAAAGAAATCAGAGCCGAATCATTGGTATTTAACTAACCCGCAAGGCAAAGAACTAATAGAGCTGTTGAAAACATATCAACTCAATCGACAACAAGTGGCCAATGGCCGCCAGAGCGCGTTTGAAAAAGTACGTGTAGCTAAAGCGCAGAATAAAGGGATGGTTCAAACACGTTGTGAGGTTAAGTAATGAAAGCATTTGTATTAGATACCCGACTAGTTCGACTGTTTGAAAGGTTAGCTGCCCTTAACCCGCCAGTAGGTCAAATGGTGTCGGCTTTAAATGTTGTGTTACAACAATCTGGCTCTCACATTGAAAGTAAGCAGGATTTCTGTGATTTTATTGAACAAGTAGAACGATTCCAAGCCGAAAGCTCGAGCGGGGGTTTTAGTGAGTGAAGGGGCTAGTTAACCAGATGGTGGGCTTTGTCCGTGCTTCGCACGTCAAAGCCCCAAAACAAATGAAGCAGATTCATTGCACCTTTTTATTTTATATCAGTAACTTATTTTTAATTATGACTAAATAATAAGTATTTTTTCAGCTAATCCTATAGCTTGGTTGAGACATATAAAACGAATAGGACTGGGAAAACATGCGCAAAATCATTGATACTCAAGCAGCCCCAAAAGCGATCGGACCATATTCTCAAGGGGTCATCACTGGTGGGCTAATTTTCACTTCAGGTCAATTACCATTGAGTCCTCATACAGGACTTTTGGTCAAAAGTAGTCTGGAGAAGCAAACCGTGCAGTGTCTAGAGAACATGAGAGCGATTTTGCTCCATGCAGACGCTGACATGTCAGATGTAGTGAAAACAACCGTCTACCTTACCGATATGATGAGCTTTTCCGTGGTAAATGAAATTTATAACGATTTCTTTATTAAGAACGGCGCCAATTTTTTCCCTGCGAGAACCTGCATCGAAGTATCGAAACTTCCTCTCAATGCCCTGATTGAAATAGAGGCCGTTGCTGTCGCGCCTTAGCTGTTACTCGTTTCGTTTTTTAGCCCCAGCCTAGAGCTGGGGTTACTATTTAGACATACCTTAGTGCGTACTTTTTCTCCTTATGTTTAATGGTGTAAATCTTACAAATCCAATGCAACCTATTATATTTATGGCTTTTATCACCTAAGTATCGCGAAATGAGTAAGAATTACATTTTTCGAGAGTTAGAGTGCCAAATGACCAAGGAAGAGGTTGCTGAACGCTGTTTTAAAACTGTGAGGACTGTCACGGGTTGGGATGAAGGAAAACCGATACCACCTGAGTGTAAAAGGCTTATGCGTATGGCAAAAGGTCGGGAACAGTTCAAAATGTTATACGACCGAATGGAACTCCCAACTGGACAAATAGTTAAGCCACAACAAATCCTAGCAGGGATTGCGCTTTTGGGGATTCAATCAAAGCTTGAAATCAAGACTTCTACTCACTTACTGAAAATAGCTCGTGCTATAGCTAAGATCATGTAACTCTTTACATAAACCACTGTTATTTAAAGTTTCTCAACATATAATCGATGGGGTAAGTGTGCTGTATAGGAAGGTTCTGGTTCATTTATCAGAGTCTTTCTATCTAGGTTTCGATGACAATGTCTATAAGCTTGAGAAAAGGCTTTTAAGTTTTGTATTGAAGCAAGAGCCCTCCATAAATTGCTAGGAGTTATGAATTGAGCCGTTTTGAGCCGTTGTATAAATTTCGGGAAGTTAACAAATACAGTTTAAGTTCAATCGCTGAGAACACATTGTGGTTTTCACATGTGGATGATTTCAATGATCCTTTTGAGTTGTTTTACAAAATAATTTCTGGAATCAACTTAGATAATATGGACGATGCTCTTGAGGTCTACCTTAGCTACGCAGAAAAGAATCAGATGTCCAATGCAGACTTTAAGAATGGATTTCTTAAAACTCTGGCTACGTTAGATGAAGAGGCGAAGTATTCCATCATTGAGAAGATATCGGACACGATAAAACCTCTACAAGACGACAAAATTCACAAAGTTAAATCAGATAACAAAATCTTTAGCCTATCTTTTGCAAACGATCATCCTTTGCTTTGGGGTCATTACGCTAATGGTCTAAAAGGGATGTGTATTGAATATGACTTCAATAAGCAAAAAAAACCACTCAATATCGGCTACTGTCCAGTAGATTACTTGGATAAACCATTCACGATAAACGTACTTAACTTATTGAAAAATAATACTGATATATCTATTTACGGTAATGAGATATTTGCGACTAAAAATGAAGTTTGGTCTTACGAAGAAGAGTTTCGGCTAGTATCTGAAAATGAAGTTATGCCTGAAAACAAATACCAGTTGAGCGAAGATGTTATTAGTTCGATTATCATTGGCGAAAAAATGTCTGTTGAAGACCAATTAAAAGTCAAAAGCACAATCGGTGATAGGAATATCAAATTGTATAAAGCAGTCGCAGTTCCATCTGATTTCAGAATTGATATTGTCGAATACGAAGACTAGTAAGCAAAAGCAATGTCAGTTAATTGCTGTTGCTGTTGCTTATGCCGAATTTACCCCCGTGATACATAACGGGAAAAAGCAAAAATACACGGGTAGCTTAAAGGTTAAATATAACGTTACAGGGTCACTGCTAGGTTGAGGAGCACTAGCCCTAATTTAAAAGTTTTTGGGTGGAAGATTAAGTGACACGGAGTGCCACTTAGGAATGAGTAAGATTACACGCCGTTAAAAACAGGCAGAGCTTCGAACATGACTAATACGTTGATAACAATGATGCCCACACCGTAAATGAATACCCCAATCAACACCAACTCTCCTCCAGGTACTCGATAAGGTTTCGCTTGCTGATGTTGTTCGTCGTTATTTTCTTGGTTGTTAGAAATAGCTTTCTGTAACCTAGATTTTCTAGCTAGCAATGCCGGTACGATACACGCCCAAATAGCCGCGGCCGATGCGGCATAACCAATTGCGGCTAGAAAACCGAAAGGAAAGAGAAGAGAAAAAATCAGCGGCGGAATAAATGTGACCGCCCAAGTTTTGGTTCTGCCTTTTGAACTCGCATCAAATTGGAATAAATCGGCTAAAAAATCGAATACCCCCAAGCCAACCCCTATAAAGCTCGACAAAATAGCGGCCGCGGAAAAAGCGCTAATGACATTTGATAACGTTTCTTCTGCTAAGACAGATTTTAGGCTAATGAGTAAGGTGTCTATATTGCCACCTTCGGCAATGATAGGTCCGAAATTTACTCTTGGTAAGTTCCCATAAATACTCATTAACCAAACAGTGTAAGTAAAAAGAGCAATGATCGTTCCGCCCATGATGGCTTTTTGTGCAAGCCTTTCCTCACGGTAGTAATCTCGTAATGTTGAGACGCTATGGTGGTACCCAAACGCGGTCAAGGCAATGGGAAAAAAGACCCACACGTATTGCGCATACTCAAATTTCAGATGAGCAGTATCAAGCAAAGTACTGAGGTTGACATTAAACCAAAGGCCTACGGTGCCAAAGCTAAAGCTAATGATCATAAACAGCATTAAGACTATCGAAATACGGTCGACCATTTTTGTTGAATGCCAAACTAGCCCAGAAAAGATAAAAACGAAAAGGATGGAGGCCAGTTGGGGGGCAATACCAAAATATTCATTCAAAATTAGTCCTGAAGAGGTGATATAGGCATACAGCAAGATCCCCCCGACAAAGTAAATCATTAGGTTATTAAAGAAATTAACCTCTTTACCTAACAAGTCTTTCGTTATGGAAGAGAAAGATGACCGGTAAGGGTAATCTTTTAAAACTTCGAGCAACAAACAGCCACTAGTTGTCATGATAATCATGGTGAAGACCAAAGCCATTAAAGCCCCTATGGTCCAAACTCCAGCCCCAGCGGCTGGGAGCCCAAGCATACCTGCACCAACGCAAATACATGCGACGATACACGCCCCTCCGATAAGTGAAGGCGTCTTCACCGTCATTGATGGTTTCACATTATCCATAACCTGTTTTGTACTATCCATAAATGGTTACCTTTCATTGGTTCGACATTGCTTTTTATATGACCACTACCCGCTTCGTAATGTTGGGCAGAATTTTAAAATCAAAAAAAGCGCTAGAATCAAGGACTCTAGCGCTTAGCTTTTAGAATAAAATAGTAATTACATACTAAATTAGGCACATAATTAGACATGAACCGAATAACGTTCGTCATCGTTTTCATCTGAAGAAAGGTGATTACTCCCATGATTGAGAGAAGTCCTGATCTTTAAAGGCTGCAGCAAGGCCAGTGACCTGCTGCAATCGTAAAACCTCATCTTGGTCCATCCCTAGTTCGTAACAAATTTTATTATTCGTCCAACCCATTCCTTTAAGCTGAATGATCAGGTCTGCTGTGAGCTCTACTTGATGGGAGCCTCGCGCAAGATTATGACGAACAGATGCCGCCATACACTTTTCTTCAGGCAAACTAAGCACCACTGCAGGAATATAGCCCTTTAATACTTGTAGCTCAGGGTGATTCAACAATAATTGATAACGATGAAACCCATCGATGACGACGTATTTTTTCAAGGATGTCTTCAATCGATTAACTAAAATAGGCATGGTTACACCATTTTTATCCATCGACGTTTTTAGGAGCTTACTTTCTGGAGGCGCCATTTTATTTGGGTTGTATTGGTTAGCTTCTATCTCATCAAGTGGGATCATTTCAACATGACAAGCGGGCGGTAAATCAGGAATAAGCTCGATGAGTACTTTGGCCGCTTTATTGTAAATTGCGACCTTGTCAATGGCTTGTTTGTTCGTGTTATTGATAGGTTTCAACGGCTTCTTGATGCGACGTTGATAAGCTAGAGTAGGTTCACTTGCCATTCGTATCACTCTCTTCTCCATAGAGGGCATGGTATTGTTTTGCTAAGGACTTGTTGTACCCAAAAGAGAGTCCTCGGCACCAATAGTCATTTTTAATCAGTACTTTACAAATCCTTCTCCAACTTGGAACTTGCTTCCTAGATTCCAATTTACTCTCTGCGTAATCAGGGATGCAGGTCACTCCTTTTTGAGGACCGTTTTTTCGCCACCACTGTAAGAACTTGAAAATTCGGTCTCGGTAATGTTTTTCTACATGTGGCGGCATAGTTTTCAGAAGGTATTTACTGTATTGCCGGTAGCTAAGTCCCGGTGGTAATTCAAAGCGATAATAACCAAGGATACGCCCCTGGCTTTTTGAGTATCGAGCACCAAAATTACACCCTTCTACTCTGGCAACCAGTTTTTGCCAGGTATCAGGTTCTAATATTTGATATAGCCACAGACCTTTTCTTTGCTCATCTCCAAAAGGTTGGCAAAGTCGCTGCTGTGAAAGAGGGACGCCGGCCTTATGCATTAAGTCGTAAATACGGTTGTAATCCCAATTGAAGCGCGAGTTCGCGACCCAAATATCTGGAGTCTTCCAATCATAAAGAGGGTAAGCCATGTAGACGTCGCCCTGCATTTGAGTCGTCCAATATTTATCATCAAATTTCTTTTTGGCGCGATTTTTAATAGTTTTAAAACGATGTAAAGACTCATCCGCTCGTATACCAATGAGCACAGCAATTGGTGTGCCTTTCTTTTTTTGGTACCAATGAGCAAATTTAAAGACGAAATCCTCAAATTCCATGCCTTTTTTAAAAAACGGGAGATGCTCCAAATCAGAAATCACGCCTTCATGTTGTGGTATTTCTCTGACCCATTGCGCTTCCTTATCTGGATCCCAACAAAGCCATTTAGGCTGAAATTGTGAAATTGAATTTCTTAAACTAAGCGGTAAGCAAACCCAGTATGGGTTTACTTCTCCACGAAGCACCATACGCTCAATAAAAGCATGAGTTTCGTGGTATTGGGCTTCGAAATCTACGATGAGTACATCAACAGGCAATCGGCCACGTTTTTTTGATTCTTGGATAGTTAAGTTCAAAAGAACACCAGAATCTTTCCCTCCGGAAAACGAGACATAAAAGTGGCTAAAGTTGTCGAGAAGGTACAATATTCTTTGGCGCGCTCCTTCAAGCACATTGTAATCCTGCTGAATCTTGTCTCGAGAGAAGTAACCTTTTCTTCTTCCCTTACTAATACTATGTATGCCCTTGGTAATCATGGGTTCACGAATGCAATTTAATATTTAAGCCAAGATACGTAGATTTCGTGTTTTTTATAAATTAATTATTGGTAATTAATTTAATTTCTAGGTACAGATTTGAAGCCTCATCGTAAAGAGCCGCTCTCCCGTTGTGATTTAGGTAAGAACGGCTTGGCTTACATTAAAAACCGAAGTGAAGGTTGCCTCTTAAACCTATAATCCAACTGTCATCGGCTTTTGAGTTAAACGGTAAAGTGTGAAGATATTGCACATTAGGAGTTAACGAGAGAGCCCCCCAATTCATGCGGTAATAGATTTCTGAATTATAAGAATCATCTAGTTCAGCATTAGGTTTAGCCCAACCTAGAGCGATACCAAGCATACCAGGCCCTACCCCACTATATCCTGTGCCAAACACGACCGAAGATTTGTATAAAGCCTCAGGTCCTTGCGCGACCCCGGCTCTGAAAAATGGTATCCATGAGCCGGTTTTATATATGGACGACCAATTTGCGCCATAGTTTTCGCTAGCTTTCTCTTTTGGCCCATCACTGTGCCAAACTGTTAGGTGTGAATTCTTCAAATAAAAATCGTCTTTCGACTCCACCCAACCTATTTCTAGGGACTTAAAATATTGATTATCATTGATGAACTGTTCAACACCATCGAAAGGCTTAGTCGAATCAGCTTTTGCATCAGAGAAACTTGCATAAAAATAATAGTTTTCCGACATCATATGGCGTAGAACGCCGCCGAATGTTGATTCATCTGGGATTGGGATGGAACCGGAACCGGTACTAAACTGTAAGTTAGAAAAACCATAGTAAGGGTTACCCAACTGATAAGTATCAACATAATCAGTCGTATCTAAAAAACCAACCATCATATCGGTAGATTGTTTATTAAAGGTTTGTGTCCAATAAAGATTTGTTAACCTTAAACCTATATCACTAAAAGCTGGTTGGATTAAACCAAACCCTCCGACATTACCCATGACAAATTCAGAGGGCGTACTATCTGTATAACCGTGCTTATGATCAACCCTCAGCTGCAAAGCTCCGGTATCACTCTCTTTTTGGTAAGCTAGCCAATTCAATGTAATCCGTGCAATACCAGCTGCCGCACTGCTGTCTTTGTTCGGCAAGCTCTCACTGGACGTTAAACCAAAAACATAATAATCCACAGCTCCCTTTAGAGCTTTATCTTCAGCCGCATTCGTCAATGTTGGCGTGCCAAAGACAAACATTACGGCTCCCAAAAGCGTTAGCCAAAAACGCTTTGTCTTTTTCGTAAATGGTACATTCTCGCTCATATCAATAACTTCCTGTTGTTGTCATGGTAGTTGTACGGCTCGGCTCAACTTTTGTTAGTCAGAAGGTATTAAGAGGGAGTTGAAAAACGAAATCTTGTAATTAATAGGTAATTTAAGCGCTCGGATTTATCCATTTGTCATACTCATTTATTAAAATCACAAATCCCTCATTTTTAGATACCAACATCAAAAATTGAGGTATATACTATTTCTCATTCCTATACGGAGGCAGAAATGGACAACCAACACACTACAACCACATTTCAAGCGCTTAAAACCGGTGCAGACGCTTACATTCAACGTCGTAATCAACGTTTATTGGCTAATCACCGCAAAGAGTTGCGTAACTTTACTCGATCAGAAGCATCGGCCTATCTTGGCATTGATGCAAAAACGCTTGATCGCTATGTTACCGCTGCGGCGATAGATCCTCGTCGTCATGAAGACTCGCAATGGTCGATCGATATCGCGGAAATGTACAAGGTACGTAACTTACTGCCGGAAAATCTACGTAAAGACGCTAAGTTCATACGCAGTGAGCAGCAAAAAACGCAAGTGATGGTTATCCAGAACCAAAAAGGCGGTGTTGGCAAAACCGTTTCTGCCGCGACTATCGCATCAGGTTTGGCGACCGAATTTCATCAAGAATACCGTGTTGGTTTAATAGACATGGATGGCCAAGCCACGCTTTCGATGTATTACGCACCCGAAGCCGAGCAAGAAGGTAACTTGTCTGTTGGTGATCTGATGATGAAAACCTTCGATCTTGATGAAGGTGAAACCGTTGAACAAGTTATCTCTGAAGCCTTTCTTGAAACGACTATCCCAAACTTACGCATTCTACCTGCAGCACAAAGTGACCGTGCGATGGAAGGTTGGTTTCATGAGCAAGTGTTCGGCCAAACCTTAGCTTCACCTTATTCACTACTAAAGGACATCATCGATAGCGTTAAAGACGAGTTCGATATCATCATTATCGACACTCCACCTTCGCTCGGCTATGCGACCTTTAACGCGTATTTTGCCGCGACGAATGTAGTGTTCCCGTTATCGATTACAGAGAATGATATTGATGCTACCTGCTCTTACTTCAGCTACATTCCTCAGGTGTGGGCGCTGTTAGAGAACGCAAACCATGAAGGCTACGACTTCATGAAAATATTACTGACTAACCATCGTGATAGTTCAACCACGACCGAATTAATGAATAACCTGTACGATCAGTTCTCTCCTTACTTGTACTCTAAAGAGTTTAAGCACAGCGAGGCTGTCCGCCAGTCGTCTTCCCTACTCTCGACCGTTTTTGACATGTCGAAAAGTGAATACCCGAAAAGCAAAGCAACCTTCCAAAGCGCGCAACAAAACAGCTATGAAGTAACAAGCCAAATATTGCGCGATATTCTCAACGTTTGGCGTGAACAGGAGAACAAATAATGGCGAAAAAACGTGGCGGCAGCCCTCTAGGCAATGCTCCTGGTTCAGCGCAAGCACAACAGTCCGCGGCCAAAGCTAATTTAGACACACTCACCAATCAACTCAGCACTGAGCTAGAAAAAAGTGGGCAAAACGCCGAAGATTACCTTAGAACAAAGTTCGGTTTAGAGTCCGTTGGCAAAAAAATGGTTTGGCAACTCGCTTCTGGGTCAACTGCGACCTTCAACGAAGTGACATTGTCACACGATCAAGTTAAGCAGAACTCTTTTGTAACCTTTGATGTGAATGGCCGTGACCAATCTTTGCTAACCAAAGAGTCTTTGGAAGATTTGAACTCGTTAGAATTTCAACAGTTTTACCCTGCTGTTGGTCGAGAAATAGATGGTCGTATCGATGTGCTTGATGGATCTCGCCGTCGAGCTTGGTTCTTACTTCAAGAAGGCCGCGTAAAAACATTCCGAATCCTCGTCACCCAAGACGAACTGTCTACAGCCGATGCCAAAGCACTAGCAAAACAGTTGCAAACCGCAAAAGAGCACAACCAACGCGAAATTGGCTTACAGTGTCAAACTCTAATGAAGAACGGTGAACTCACTCAAGAAGAGACGGCAAAGATCTTAAATATAAGCCGCCAAGCAGTAGGTCGAGCGCTAAAAGCAGCCAGCATTGACAGTAAATTGATTGCACTATTCCCTGTCGTTAACGACTTATCTCATACTGATTATTCACTGCTAGCTAAAGTGATGAAAGCCTTTATCAATGATAAGAAAGCTCTGAACAGTTTCATAAAAAAAATAGACATTAAATCTGTCAATGCTCAGCCTGAGCAGAGCCAAGAAGATACCAAAGACGAGCTGATTACTTACATAAAAAATGAGTTAAAGATTGTTGAAGCCAAACAACAATCAGACAAAGCTACCGTGACTTCGTTAGCTGAATTCGACAGTAAAGGCATGTTCGCACGTAAAAAAGTGAAAGGCCGTAACTTCTCGTATGAATTTGGGCGATTGTCCAAGGATGTTCAAGCTGAACTTGATGAGGCTATCCAATCAGTCCTAGGTAAACATCAGTAACCCTCTCAAAAAGGCTCTATATTCCTCGGAGCCTTTCTCCTTCTCTATAATCACTAGAATTCCACATAAAAAATAGGATGACTACAAGTAGCACGACTAAGCTATTAATAACAAAGTAAACTTGGGGAACTTCCTTATTAGGCTTAGGATTACGGATTACTTCATCCTTTATATCCAAAAAATTGGCTAAGTGCAGAGTGTTTGACTCGAGGTGAGCCAACGTTCAAATGGTGGTTCAAACCTGGCGCAAAAACCATTAATTTATGGCTAATAAATGAAACCCAAGGCCTTGAGTTAATTTCCCCCTAAAAACGCCATCCCCCCTAAAACAATCAATATACCGCCAGCGCATCGAATACTATAAGAGAGCCACTTTGGTCTTTTCGTCACCCAAAATCTTAAACCCGATATCCCCAAAACACATAAGAAATCTGCACTGCTAAACATTACATTGGTAAAGACCCCCAAAATGAAGAGCTGAACTCCTACCGATATTTCCGATTCATGCGCTACAAACTGGGGAAGAAAAGCAAAATAAAACAAGGCGGCTTTCGGATTAAGAACATCGACAAACACACTATCCCAAAAGATTTTACGAGGGGAGCTTAACAAAGGGTCACCAAGCGCAGACTCAAAATGAACATGAGAGGTTATCTTTTGATAACCAAGATAGATAAGATAAATGCCCCCTATTTTCTGAATGATCTCTTGCAACAAAGGGGAGTTACTAAAAACCGTCGCGAGACCAAATGCGACAAGAATGACATGAAAGTATCCTCCAACATGCAGACCTAACACAGACAGTAACCCAATTTTTTTACCGCTAGAGACCGTCTGGGCGACACTATAAAGCATCGCTGGACCAGGCATAAAAGCGTAAAGAAGAACCACCGTAACAAAAATCAACAACTGATTACTTTCTAGCATTCTTACCCTCCTTTATTTCCTATCACACTCAAAAAACCATCACCTTGAAGGACGGCGTTTTTTTTGAGTGATTCTGTCCTAGATAAACAAAGACTTTATAATTTCATAGAAGTAACTAGATGATACCGAAGAGACAAAGGGGTTAGCTCTAAGTTAGCGGTCAAAGATTCGATGTGGTTAGGCACCCCGCAGCCCTTCGAAAACCACCTAGCTACCAACGAATAAGCTAATGTTTTTTCTAGAATTTAAAACTAATTTACCTATAAATAATACCCATTCACTCCGCCTGAATTAAACGCCCACCCTCAACCAATTAACCACAACAAAAAGGGGGATAAATAGAGTCATTAATAATCATTTTTTATTAAGAATTAGTAATCTATAGCTATAAATTGAAAGGATGTGATATGAATAAATTCTCAAAAGGAGTTTGGGGTTATGGACACACTTATATGCCGTTCTTTCCAATCATTTATCGACTTCTGCGACAACGAGATCGTTGAAGGCAAAAATGTTCATTGCACCTTTAAAGCCTGCAAGGACAATGACTGGCGTTGGATGAAGATCTACTTAGAAGACAAAGGAGGTAAAAATCTCACCTTCAGTCTCATATGAAACAGATAGCATCATCTAATGTGCAAAAAGCCTTACACTTCAATTCAAATTTTATTCACAAATTTATTAATAATATTCAAAATATGAGCCATTATATAAAAGCCTAGGGATTATAATCTAATCACCCTTCTCTAGGTATATGGAGAAACACTATGTTAAGAGCACAACTGGACAACGTAAAACTGCCTATAGGTAATTGCGTACTGCAAAGAGACGACTCGGGGGCTCAACTCATCCTCAGTAATCAAAAATCATTTTCAATCACTCTACCTGAAAGCTGCATATTAGAAACTCTGATCCAAAAAGAAGAATTTATTTCGACTAAAGAAGAGCTGATCATTGCTGCGTGGGGGAACCCGGATATCATCGGCCCTAACTCTTTGCCAGTCGCTATTACCAATCTTAGAAAAGTCTTAGAACTTGATAGTATCAAAATCGTAAATGTTCCAAGAAAAGGTTACAAGATCCACATTCCTGAATTTGAAACTTCGCTAGACCCACCGAAACAGA
>NZ_JBFSUD010000051.1:0-33799 GCF_041467175.1 Vibrio sp. 10N.247.310.24 | reverse complement strand
TCCCTCTGCTTTAGAGATTGGACTCGATTGGTAAGTTAATTAATGGAATTGGTATAAAATATTACTTGTGATTGCCCCCGTAATACTGATCAGTACAGCGGCTTCTAGCTATATCATCTATTCCACACAAAAAAGCAGCTTTATCAAACGTGAAGACAATGCACTGCAATTAAGCATGGAAAAATTAGCAGGCTATTTTCAACAGTCTCGTTCTTTCCTCAACAATTACTCCTACACCCTCACCAATAGTGACCTGGTTAAGCGTTATTTTATGGTTGATGAAAATGTCGACCACCAACGTGAACTGACTGATAACCTAAACGAAACGATTAAGTTACTGCAAGATGGTAACGACAGTTTTACAAGGGTCGCGTTGCTTGATAGCGATCGAGCTCTTAAATATTACGCTGACAATACCAATGATCCTTTCGCAAAAATGGATCCCAAGATATTAGAGTTCATTGAGCATCAATATCAAAAAACGTTAGCAACTTCGAGTACGGACTACATACAGAATTCCCAAGGTGAAGGGGTATTAGTTCATTATGATGTTATTGATAAAAAAGCAGTTTCGACACCAATAAACGATCCACCCAACAATGTGTTTTTTGTGGTTGTATCTGTCTCTCTTGATAAGTTTAATTCACTACGAAAACAGATAGAGTTCGACTATCAAACTAGTTTGTTTTTTACCCCTACGTTAGTGACACAGGGGCGTGAGTTAACACAATCTATAAAGCTAGCACCTGGCCTCTACGCCACGCTCGATCCTGCACCATTCTTATTAGACAACAAACTCAAATCTATCTGGAATGAACTGAGCCTATCCTTTGCCCTATCTGCATTTGTCAGTGTTACCTTACTGCTGATCCTGCTATCTCGCTGGGTGATAAACCCGATCACCCGTTTAGATAGGCAGCTTCAAGAGGTTGAGAAAAAACATTGAGCGCCTAGGAACAAATGATGAGTTGGGGCGCTTATCCCAACGCTTTTATGATATGTACCAAGAGTTGGATGACACGTACCAACAGACTAAGTTGTTGGCAGAAAATGATCAGTTGACCCAAATAGCCAATAGGCACCAGTTTCAAACCTTCGTGCAGCAGTCGTTGTCAAAACCTAGCTCGAACACCGAAACCTGGGTTCTCTACTTTGATTTAGATAACTTCAAATTTGTGAACGACAAATACGGACACCAAATCGGCGACTCGATTCTCGTCAGTTTTGCTCAGCGTATCTCCAATATTTGTAACCACTACAAAACAGAATTAAATGCCCACTGTCTGCCAGCCCGACTTTCTGGGGACGAGTTCGTTGTATACCTTAATGCTCCAAATCACCAAGAAAATATCGCACATCGATTTTCGAATGATTTACTCACCCCACTACAAAAGGGGTTTGTCACCGAGTCAGGTAATTTCCCGATTACGGTCAGTATTGGTATTGCGACCCACCCTAATGATGGCGATACAATCGAGAAGCTTCTTTCGAATGCTGATACCGCGATGTATCAAGCCAAACGTGCAGGTAAAAACCAATTCGCAGATTACTCGTTAGACTTAGATAAAACCATTCAGCGTCAAGCCAGTATTGAGAGCGCCCTCAGAGAAAATAATTTTGATGAAGAGTTTAAGCTCGTTTACATGCCTTATATGGACTCAACAGGAAGCTATATTATTGGTGTAGAGGTGCTATTACGTTGGCACTCGAAACACCTTGGTTTGGTGCCACCCGATGAATTCATTCCTATCGCCGAACAAACCGGATTATTTGAAATAATTGATCGCTGGGTGATCCAGAATGCATTTGCTTCATTCCATCAACTTCAAGCTCAATTCGATCACTCTATTCAGCTATCGATTAACTTATCTTCAGCCGGGATTAAAACCACTCACCTTGCTGATTTCATCAAAGAGCATGCAAAAATCAATCAAATCCCGCCCAATTTGATCGATTTTGAAATCACAGAAACCTTTTACTCAAACTCTCAGGGGTTCCCATTACTTAACCAGTTATCATACATGGGCTATAGATTAGCAATCGACGACTTTGGTTCTGGTTACACCTCGATCACTCAACTGGTTCAATATCCAACTCAGAAGATTAAATTGGATAAAACCTTTTTGGACACCTTGATTGAGACAGATAACCAGAACATAGTGAAACCCATTATCGGGCTATGCCATGCTCAAGGGAAAAAGGTCACAGCCGAAGGGATTGAAACTCAATGCATGCATCAGTGGTTACAAGATGCGCAGTGCGATATGCTGCAAGGCTATTATTTTGGTAAGCCTATGCCATTAGAAGAGCTGACGGAATGGTACCGACAGCATCAACTCAATTTTATCGATAATAAAAAGAATCAACCACATGAAATCTGTAATCATCGCATCGCTGAATCCAGCTAAAATTAGCGCCGTTAAAAGTGCATTCTTATCGGCTTTTCCTGATACTGAATTTGATTTCAAAGGCATCAGTGTCCCTAGTGGCGTCGCCGATCAACCCATGAGCAACGACGAAACCTATCAAGGTGCGGTAAATCGTGTTTACAACACGATCCAAGCTCAGCCTAATGCAGATTTTTATGTGGGATTAGAAGCTGGAATAGAAAAAAACGTTACCTTTGCATGGATGGTGATCGAAGCAAATGGCCTACGTGGAGAATCGCGTTCAGCAAGTTTGATGTTGCCACCTGCAGTGCTTGAAAAGTTAGAGCATGCGAACGAGCTAGGGGATGTGATGGATGAAGTGTTTGGCACCGATAATATCAAACAAAAAGGCGGTGCGATTGGCCTACTAACGCATAACCAACTAACACGCAGCTCTGTCTATCATCAGGCTTTAATTTTAGCGCTGATCCCATTTGTGAATCCAGAGCACTTTCCTATCTAGATCTTCGCTAAACTTCGAAAGCCTCAGAGAACAATCACCAGAATTAAAAAACGCTAACATTCAGTTAGCGTTTTTATCGAATTAATAGACACACTACTCAGAGGTTGCTTAACTCTGTTATTGTTTGAGCAAAAGGTCGGCGATCACGGCTTTCTCTTGTTCAGATTTGGCCTTTAGCTCATTTGAGCCTCTGGTTATCGTCGCGACGCCTACTCCCAGCATTTGGCTAACCTGTCGTTGAGACATCTCACCTTTCATCAGCTCACAAAAGATATTAATTCGAGCAACCAAAGCATCTCGCTCGTCTAGTGTCATCATCATGGTCAACAATAGTTCATGTTGATCTTTTTCGACAGACGTCTTTACCAAGTCCATCAGTTGTTGCCAATTCTCATATTCAGGTTGTGATGCCATATCTCTACACTTACTTTTAAATTCTGACTTTAAAGAGTCGCTTAACGATTGAAAGCGTCGAACACTTTATACCGAAACACTTGATGTGATCCAATGTAAAAAGGCAGTAAGTGGAAATGGTTCGCACTCACTGCCTTTAATATTACTCAGCTTGGAGAGAAATGCAGAAAGCTTAATATTTCGTTTTTGCCTCGTGAGGTGCTAAAAACGTCCCTTTCTCACCCAGGATATCTCGATAGTAAGTCTCAAACATCAAGATATTCTGAACATAACCACGAGTCTCTTTGAATGGGATCATCTCGATAAAAGCAAATGCATCGAGCTTTTCATCGCTGCGTGATCGCCACTGTTTCACACGACTAGGCCCAGCATTATACGCGGCAAATGCGAAGATGCGGTTATCATCATATTGAGCGAGTAGACCATCTAAATAATGACTGCCTATCTCAATATTCTTACCTACATCATAAAGATCATCGCTGCCCTGGTACTTAATCTTATGTTTGTTAGCCGTGTATTGCGCCGTCTTTGGCATAATTTGCATGATGCCACGCGCGCCAACTGGAGAGCGAGCCTCTGAATCCATCGCACTCTCTTGTCTTGCTAAAGACATCAAAGTAATTGGATCGAGATCGTGCTTCTCGGCATAGAAATTAAACCACCACTTATGAGCGACAGGGAAACGTAACGCAATGTTATCCCACATCTTCGCAGAAATACTCGCCGTTACCGTAAAGTGATTCCATCGCTGTGTCGCAGCATGGGCAGCAAGCATCGCTTTTTGCTCTTTATCTGCATGACTTAACAACCAGCGCCACTCACTCTTTGCTGCCGCTATTTTATCTCGCTCAATCAGCTCACCGATGCGAACTAAGGAAGTGTCGAATGGTTTCACCATTTCTGCACTGTATTTAAGGGTCGACGTTGGATAGCTAACTGGCTTATTTAATTGCTTAGCGGCAGCCACACTGTAGAAATTACGCTGACCCAAAATGTCTGACAATCGCTTATTACCTTCAGCAGTATCGCCTAGCGCAATCTCAGCTCTACCCTGCCAATACTGCCAGCGAAGCGAAGCTTGATGTTTACCATCTAAGCGCGCAATCCACTCTTTCAAACCCGTCCAATCGGCATGTTGAATAGCTAAGCGAGCACGTCTTTCCAGCAAAACTTGCTTTGATGAACTCGCGAGCATTTTGTCTCGCCACGCCATCAACTCTTCAGAGTCGGTATTGATCAAGCGGAACGCTAGGTAATCCGCGAACTCTTGGGATTTTTCTTTCGAAAATTTTTGAGCTTTCACAACATCATCAAAAACCTCTTGAGCGCTGCTTGCGGATTTCCTGACTAGCTTCTCGAAACCAAATTCGGTTTGTGCTTGGTAGAATTCATTCGCTGGGTGCTTCTTAGCAAACGCGAGTACATCTTCAGGCTTGTTGTACAACGCCTTCATCTGCTTAGCTTGAGCAATTGACTCATCATGATCCAATTGCTTCATCAGATAGGTCATTAACTTGCCGTTTCGTTTATCAAACGCCAATAGCATTCGCTGTAATATCAGCTCATCCGTTCTTAAACCCGCTTCATCCCAACTTTCGAAGAGCGGATCACAGCTATCATCGACACCACTGCCACTCAACCAAAGCTGCTTCGCACCTTTGAAGGCGAGCTCTTTTTTTCCTTGCTCATAATTCGCACGGTAGTAGATACATTGATATTTTTCACCAACAGGCTCTTTGGTTTGAAACTCAAGGATCGTCTTCCACTGTTTTTGAGCCGCCAATAAATCTAAATAAGGCGCACGCATACGATTCGAAAATGGTAGGGCTTTGTTCTCTTCAATAAAAGCATCCACCTCGCTTGGCGTTCGATCACCTAAGCCCAGTAAAAAGGCGCGATAGTCAGTGTAAGGTGTTAACGGGTATGTTTGAATTTTGTTACGAAGTGCTGAATAAGCTTTTAGATCACGGTTGTCTAAAACCTCTTGCGCTCTGTCATAAACATCACGCTGCATTTCAAGCTCGGAAGCATTGCTGGCCATAGCCATTGGAGCCTGTGAAAATGAAAACAAAATTGCCGATGCAGCGACAGCAATTTTCGTATTACCAATGCGGAAAAACATTCGCTCTTTCCTTAGTGCGTGTATGAATACGTGAAGTCTATTTACGCCCGACATCACATCAAATGTAAAGAGTTTGAGTGTAAATATTGTTAATATTTAACACATCGCCTCGAAAGCTTATTAAATATAGTTTTAATGACCAATGTGACAATAATAGGTGAGGATTAGTTCAAGAATGGCTTTTCTGTCCTAGGAGTAACATCTTTGAGGATATTGGTATAAAATAGCAAACAATTTTGAACAATAATTAGGATCGATCGGCAATGGCTGAATACGTATATACCATGTCTCGGGTGAGCAAAACTGTTCCACCTAAGCGTCAAATTCTTAAAGACATTTCTCTTAGCTTTTTTCCTGGCGCTAAAATCGGTGTTTTGGGTCTAAATGGTTCAGGTAAATCTACCCTACTACGTATCATGGCTGGTATTGATACTGATATTGATGGTGAAGCACGTGCACAACAAGGTCTAAAAGTAGGTTACCTACCTCAAGAACCTGTACTAGACGAATCAAAAACCGTTCGTGAAATCGTAGAAGAAGCGGTTTCAGATGTTGCTGACGCACTTAAGCGCATCGACGCAGTATATGCCGCTTACGCAGAACCTGATGCAGATTTCGATGCATTAGCGAAAGAGCAAGGTGAGCTTGAAGCACTGATCCAAGCAAAAGATGGTCATAACCTAGAGACAGCTCTAGAGCGAGCTGCAGATGCACTTCGTCTTCCTGAGTGGGATGCGAAAATCGAATTCCTATCAGGTGGTGAACGTCGTCGTGTTGCTATCTGTCGTCTACTTCTTGAGAAGCCAGACATGCTGCTTCTTGATGAACCAACCAACCACTTGGATGCAGAATCAGTGGCTTGGCTTGAGCATTTCCTTGTTGATTACAGCGGTACTGTTGTGGCGATTACCCACGACCGTTACTTCCTAGACAACGCTGCAGGTTGGATTCTAGAACTTGACCGTGGTGAAGGTATCCCATGGGAAGGTAACTACACATCTTGGCTAGAACAGAAAGATGAGCGTTTGAAGCAAGAAAAAGCTGGCGAAAGCGCACGTCAAAAAACGATTGAGAAAGAACTTGAATGGGTTCGTCAAAACCCTAAAGGTCGTCAAGCTAAGTCTAAAGCTCGTATGGCTCGTTTTGAAGAAATGACGACTGGCCAATACCAGAAGCGTAACGAAACCAACGAATTGTTCATCCCACCAGGTGAGCGTTTAGGTGACAAGGTACTTGAAGTTAAGAACCTAACTAAGTCATTTGGTGATCGCGTTCTTATCGATGACCTATCATTCAGCATGCCTAAAGGCGCTATCGTTGGTATCGTTGGTGCCAATGGCGCGGGTAAATCAACACTATTCAAGATGCTAAGTGGCGCAGAACAGCCAGATTCAGGCACAGTTGAACTTGGCGAAACGGTTAAGCTTGCTTCTGTTGATCAGTTCCGTGACAGCATGGACGACACAAAAACAGTATTCCAAGAGATCTCTGAAGGCGCTGATATCATTAAGATCAACAACTTCGAAATCCCTGCTCGTGCATACTGCTCTCGTTTCAACTTCAAAGGCAACGACCAACAAAAGATCATCGGTCAGCTTTCTGGTGGTGAACGCAACCGTGTTCACCTAGCGAAACTGCTAAAAGCGGGCGGTAACGTACTGCTACTCGATGAACCAACCAATGACCTTGATGTTGAGACACTACGAGCTCTTGAAGAAGCACTACTTGAGTTCCCTGGCTGTGCAATGGTTATCTCGCATGACCGTTGGTTCCTTGACCGTATTGCGACCCATATCTTAGACTACCGTGATGAAGGTCAAGTTAACTTCTACGAAGGTAACTATACTGAATATACAGAGTGGCTGAAAAAGACTCTAGGTGCACAAGCGGCAGAACCTCACCGCATCAAATACAAACGTATTGCAAAGTAAATAAGCTTGTATTTTGAACAAAGGCCGCGATAATAGCGGCCTTTGATATATCTGGTTATATGTTACGTATTGATATAGAGAGATTAGTTATGATTGAAAGACGTCAATTTTCACGAGTTGTTTATCAAACCCCGACTGATATATCACAAGGGAACGTAAATGTATCAGGCTCAGTACAAGACTTATCTCTTCATGGCCTACTCATTCAGTGCGATAAATTACAGCAACTCAGAGCTGACATTCCTGTTCAAGTCAGCTTTAAGCTCGAAAACAGTGATATCAATATTCAGTTAGAAGCAACGATAGTCTCGACCATCAATACCTCAATGCGTTTACGTATAGAGCATTTAGATATTGATAGTATCAGCCACCTTAAGCGCCTTGTGGAACTTAACGTTGGCGACGATGAACTGCTTTATAGAGAGATTGAACACCTTACCGATTTAGGTAGTGAGTGACGTCTCCATTCCCCTTTTTCTATTAAAAGCATTTAGTTAATACAGAACCATGTCTAAGAAAGTTTCCATTACAATCCCCTTAACCCAAGGGGATCAGACGTTTTATTTCGGTCGAAAAGCCGTATTACTATGTACTAGCGCAATTTTTTCAGTACCTCTATTGATTGGCGGAGCTGCATACATGCACTTTGAGGGCAAGCAAGAACTCGCCCTACAAGCCGATGATGCACAACAATTGATTGAAACACTGATTGTTGAAAAAGAACAAACCGACTTTCTTTACGCTGAGCAGGTAGAAACCAATCACTCACTGTCTCAAGCATTAACCGAGAAAGAAGGCACTATTCAGTTACTTGGTAAGCGTGTATTTGATGTGGAATCAGTGCTTGGCCTGACCGATGAAGAGCCGCTGACTGATGACGTCTCTTTAGAAGACCGAATTGATGCAGCTGCAGTAGATTCGGCAGTCAGAGCCACAATGTTTCGTTTAATTCCAAATGACAGCCCTATGGCTTATCAACGCATATCATCCTCTTATGGTCGTCGCTCTAACCCTATAACAGGTAAACGCCACGTTCATACTGGTATCGACCTAACGTGTAAGCGTGGTGAAGATATAGTAGCGCCAGCTGATGGCGTAATTGAAACCGTGCGCCCAAGTAAGAAAGGCTTCGGTAACTTTATAACTATGCGTCACTCATTCGGTTTCATGAGCTCTTATGCGCACCTACAGAAGTTCAAAGTACGTAGCGGTCAATTTGTGAGTAAAGGCGATGTGATTGCGAGCTGTGGTAACTCAGGTAACTCAACCGGACCACACTTGCACTATGAGGTACGCTTTCTTGGTCGTTCATTGAACCCTCAATACTTGATGGATTGGACACCTGAGAACTTCAACTACGTGTTCGAGAAAGAGAAAAAGGTTAAGTGGGGTCCATTGGTTCAACTGATTGATAATGTGGTTCGCTTGCAGATCAACCTGACTAACGTGCCTTACATTAGCTCGACCATAGACACCGTATCGAGTGAAGATAGTAAGAAACCTATCACGACTAACTAGTTATTGGTTATTGGTTATTGGTTATTGGTTATTGGTTATTGGTTATTGAGGGATATTAATTTGGCCTATGATGATCTCATTGCTTTTAGCCTACAGTAGACCAAATGCTTTCATAGCGTTCAGCACAAACAAAAAGAGCGACCAAATGGTCGCTCTTTTTTATGACTTCAAATCGTATTAACCACGATGAATCGAGTCATGTGCTTGTTTTAGAAGACTTTGGCTCTCTTGCAAGAACTGCTGCGAGTAGTCGCCAAACCAATCACTGACTTGATTAAAGCTATCAACGAATTTAGCTTTATCTTTCCCATCCAAGATTTCCAATGCTTCACCGAAACGACTATGGAAACGTCGAATCATCTCAATGTTCTCATCTGAAGAAAGAATGATATCACCGTACAAGTTCGGGTCTTGAGCAAACAGACGACCAACCATCGCAATCTCAAGTCGGTAGATTGGCGAGCTTAACTTCAGAAGCTGATCAATGTTCGGGTTCTCTTTACTTAGGTGTAAGCCGTAAGCAAAAGAAGTGAAGTGACGAAGAGCTTGAATCAGAGTCATGCCGTGATCGTGTTCCGCAGCATCCATCTGGCAAAGGCTCGCGCCCCAAATACCAAATTGATTCAGCAACCATTGATAGCTTTCAGAACTACGCCCATCACTGTAAACAATCACTTGTTTCGCAAGGCTTGGAACATCAGGACCAAACATTGGGTGTAATCCAACCACAGGGCCTTGGTGCATGTCTAACATAGCTTGTAGAGGCTTTGATTTTATCGACGTCAAATCACAAAGAATACAATCGCTTGGTAGGTTACCCAACTTCGCAATCACACCTTCTGTCAGGTGAATTGGAACCGTTACAACCACAAGGCCAGCATTATCTAAGATCTCATCGGCTTTGTCCCAATCTTGGCTGCCAAGGATTTTCACTTCGTAACCAGAAAGCTTGAACATACGTCCAAACAGACCACCAAGCTGACCATTACCACCAACGATAACCACTGAACGTAACTCTGGGTTAAGGCACTTAAAACCAGAATCTTTTTCACTGGCATAAGACTCACGCATCGTACGACGTAAAATATCTTCGATTAACTGCGGTGGTACTCCTATTTTCTCGGCTTCTTGACGACGAGATGCCAACATCGCGGCTTCACGTTCCGGTACATAAATAGGTAAACCATGTTCACTTTTTACTTCACCGACTTTCTCCACTAGAGCCAGTCGTTGAGCCAGTAAATCCAACATTTGTTTATCGACAGCATCGATTTGGTCGCGTAATTCGTTCAGTTCAACGGCCATTTTATTCCTTACTCATCTATAAGCCCGTGCCAATCTAAAAGCCCGCACTGATGCAGGTTCGTTAGCAACAGATCTTAAAATGCCCCATTAGATGAGGCACTTAAATTTAAACTCTGACTAACCTTTCAAGCGGTTCTCTAAGAACGGGACTAATTCCGTATGTGCATGTTTCAATAGTGCCTCAGTTGAATCCCAATTGATACACGCGTCGGTAATAGATACACCGTATTTCATCTCATTGAGAGGTATATCTGAAGATTGGTTTCCTTCGTTAATATGGCTCTCAATCATCAGGCCGATAATCGACTTATTACCTTCACGAATCTGATGGATGACATCTTCAGCCACCAGCGGTTGACGACGGAAATCTTTACGAGAGTTCGCATGACTACAGTCGACCATTAGTGCCGCCTCTAAGCCAGATTTATCCAGCTCTTGCTCACATTCGTGTACCGATACTGAATCGTAGTTCGTCTGCTTACCGCCACGTAAAATTACGTGACCATTTGGGTTACCTTGCGTCGTTAGTAGTGCGACTTGACCTTCACGGCTGATACCCATGAAACGGTGGCTAGAAGAAGCCGCCTGCATTGCATTGATTGCAGTACCTAGATTGCCATCCGTACCATTCTTAAAGCCGATTGGCATTGAAAGACCACTCGCCATTTCACGGTGGGTTTGTGATTCAGTCGTACGAGCGCCGATTGCAGCCCAGCTGAATGTATCTGCTAGGTATTGCGGACTGATTGGATCTAGCGCTTCCGTCGCTAGTGGGATTTCCATCTCAGCAAGTTCAACAAGTAACTCACGACCAACATGTAAACCATGCTCAATATCGAAAGTACCATCTAGGTGAGGGTCATTGATCAAGCCTTTCCAACCAACAGTAGTACGAGGCTTCTCAAAGTAAACACGCATTACAATATACAGTTGGTCGCTAAGCTGCTCAGATAAAGCTTTTAAGCGTTTCGCGTATTCTTTCGCAGCTTCAATATCATGGATAGAACATGGGCCACATACTACAAGCATGCGATGATCTTTCTTATGAATAATGTTTGCTATAGTTTGACGAGACTCTTGAATGAAACGACGAGCATTATCACTCAAAGGCAGTTTTGCTTTTAACTCCTCAGGAGTAATCAGTACCTGTTCGTCGATGATATTGACATTGCTTAATTCACTTTTCTGCATAACTCAACCTGTATATTTATTTTTACACCCAACATTTCCATTTGGGCTGACAATCTTTAAAAACACAATAACAGCTACAAAAACGATTGCAAGTGTAAATAATAAAAAACATTTACTGTACATTAAAATTTACACACCCTCTTTAACTCACTCTGATACACAAACCAGCTTAAACTGCACCTCACACATACAAAAAAGGCGATATTTCTCATATCGCCTTCTTCAAACTTATAGAGTGTTTATTTATCACCCAGCGTTTAACATTCGCTTAATTTGCTCTGAGGCCTCTTTCCATCGATTATCCGAGTGAAGCGTCGATAAATCAAAGCTGTGCTTTTTAAGCAATGAGTTGGCTAAAGGCACCTCTTGAATCGCTAAATGATCAAGAGCCTCAATTTGTGCATCTCGCTTATTACACATCAGCACCATGTCACAGCCAGCATTCAAAGCTGCTTTCGCTCTGTCTGCTGGTCCGCCCATAATGGCCGCACCTTCCATCGTTAAGTCGTCAGAAAAAACTAAGCCTTTGAATCCAAGCTGCTGCTTCAATACTTTCTGCAGCCAATACAGTGAACCGCTCGCTGGTTGATCATCATAGTGAGAGAAAACCACGTGTGCTGGCATCATGGCATCCAATATTCCGGCTTCAATTTGCGCCTTGAAAATGGCCATGTCTGTTTCAAAGATATCATCTCTAGGATCGTAAGGCGTTTCTAAGTGCGAGTCAGCAATCACACCACCGTGTCCAGGGAAGTGCTTCCCTGTTGTCGCCATTCCAACCGATTTCATGCCTTTAATAAAAGCACTGCTGTGGCGAACGATGGTATCAATATCTTCACCAAACGCTCGACTACCAATCGCTTTACAGTCGTGACCTTTATCTAATACAGGCGCAAAGCTCAGATCGATATCATGGGCAATCAATTCCGCCGCCATCAACCAACCGGCTTGTTCTGCTAACTGCTCACCATTATTCTTAGTCGCGAATTCTTGAGCGGCAGGGATAATTGAAAAGCCATCGCGAAAGCGCTGAACTCGGCCGCCTTCTTGGTCAACGCCAATCAAAATAGGACGTTTCGCTACCTTACGGATCTCTTTATTTAACGCCGAAAGCTGTTTGCTATCGTGGTAGTTTCGAGCGAATAAGATGAGACCACCAACGGTTGGGTGCTCTACAATTTCTCTGTCTTCAGCTGTCAGTTCGTAGCCCGCGACATCTACCCACAACGGTCCCATATTTATCCCTTATTAAACCTAATTTCATAAACTTCCCGAGATTATTCTCTTTAAATTTGCTTTACAATGTTTTTAAACCAATCTGTGGAAGACTTTAAGAATGCAGTGCAAGAGCTTAGGAATGGATCGTAAAGAACTGTATATCGGTGTGATGTCGGGAACGAGTATGGACGGTGTTGATACCGCCTTAGTGTCGATTGAAGATTCGCGCATCACATTGCTCGCTCATGATGAGTTCCCAATGCCTGATGATCTCAAAGCGCGTCTGCTTGAAGTTTGTATTGGTCAGAAAACGGATTTGATTGCGATTGGCGAACTAGACCACCAGCTTGGTCATCTATTTGCTGATGCGGTTTTGCAACTTCTCGACAAGTCAGATACGCCTGCATCTTCTGTGACTGCGATTGGGAACCATGGCCAAACAGTATTCCACCAGCCAACCGGTAATTCGCCATTTACCATGCAGTTAGGTGACGCCAATATCATTGCCGCTAAAACACAGATTCAAACGGTTGCCGACTTCAGACGCAAAGACATGGCGCTTGGCGGACAAGGTGCGCCATTAGTACCAGCGTTTCACCATACGATTTTTCACCCGCGAGACAGCTCGGTTGTGGTGTTGAACATTGGTGGAATCTCGAATATTTCAGTGCTGCGCCCGAATCAGCCTACTCTTGGTTATGATACAGGCCCCGGCAATATGTTGATGGACGCTTGGGTTGATACGCACACGGGTGAGAAGTTTGACCGTGATGCGCAATTCGCACTTAAAGGTCAACTCAATCAAGCCTTGCTCGAACAGTTATTAAATGAATCTTATCTATCTCAAATTCCGCCGAAAAGCACTGGCAGGGAGCTATTTAATCTACCGTGGTTAGAGCAACAATTAACAGAATTTAAAGACCTTGCAGCAGAAGATGTTCAGCACACACTTTGTGAATACACTGCATTGACGATAGCGAATGAAGTGGAGACTTATCGCTTGGGTAACCAACCTGCGCTCTATGTGTGTGGCGGGGGTACGAGAAATCCACTGTTGATGAAGAGACTGTCTGAACTGCTTCCTGGCTGGGAGGTTGAGTCAACCACCAGTAAAGGCGTTGATGCCGATTATATGGAAGCTATGGCCTTTGCGTGGCTTGCTCAACGTCATGTTCATCAACTGCCAAGCAATTTACCAGAAGTGACTGGCGCGAGCAGAGCGGCCTCTCTAGGCGTTCTCTATCGTGCTGACTAAACAACTTTAGAACCATCATTTTAGAATCACCATTTAAGGATCATTATGAGTAACGACGCTCTCATATCAGCGCTCTCGCACCTCGTTTCGGAGGGGAGAAACCCTGACACTATGGATATTGATCTACTCACCTCTCTCGAAGTGGTTGAAAAGATTAACCAACAAGACAAACAGGTACCACTGGCGATCGAAGCCGAATTACCACAGATCGCGAAAGCGGTTGACAAGATCGCTCACGCCTTTCAAAACGGTGGCCGACTGATCTATATGGGTGCAGGCACCAGTGGTCGATTAGGTGTATTAGATGCCTCAGAGTGCCCTCCGACTTTCGGTGTTTCAGACAAAATGGTTATCGGCTTAATCGCTGGCGGACCAGAAGCGATTTTAAAAGCCAAAGAGGGAGCGGAAGATTCGCTGACTCTCGGTATTGAAGACCTGAAAGCCATTCAATTTACAGAAAACGATGTCGTGGTAGGTATTGCAGCCAGTGGCCGTACACCTTACGTGATTGGTGCGCTCAACTATGCGAATCAGATTGGTGCGGTGACGGTTGCGCTGTCTTGTAACCCAGGCTCTCCAATTGCTGAGATTGCTCAAATCGCAATTAGCCCAGTGGTTGGCCCAGAAGCATTGACTGGTTCAACACGACTCAAATCAGGGACAGCACAAAAGCTGGTGCTTAATATGCTCACCACTGCCAGCATGATTCGTATTGGTAAGAGCTATCAGAACCTGATGGTCGACGTAAAAGCGACCAACGAAAAACTGGTTGCCCGCGCTGCTCGTATCGTTATCCAAGCAACGGAGTGCGAGAAAGCACTGGCGGTATCAACACTAAAAACGACTGATTACGATGTGAAATTGTCTATTTTGATGATTCTAACAGGGCTAGATTTAGAACTGGCCAAGGCTCAACTTGATCAACAAAATGGCTTCTTGAGAAAAGCAGTCGAGAATAATCAGTAATCTAGATTCTGTTGTGAGCGTTACTCTCGCTACAAAAAAAAGACCAGTACACATACGGCACTGGTCTTTTTAATTTCTAATCGCTAGCTTGAGCTTAGTAGTCGTTAGAAAACTCATCCCAGCCGCGCTGCCATTCCATACGGAAACGTTGAGCGTCTTCCGTACCTGAACAAACGCCTTCATAAACCTGGCCAGATAAACCAATTTGATAAGCATGGTTTGGGTTGCAGTATTCAGTCACACCTAGGTGGTAACCTTCTGTGTAACTCGCTTGATCGACTGCGCCAAGCTCAGTCATCTCTGAATACGAACGCTGAGTGTGCCCTTTAATACCATCACGATAGCCAATCTCTTGCCAATTGCCTTCGGCCGCTAAATCTTGAACATTGGCGCTGCATCCTGCAAGGCTAAATGCCACGGCGAATAGTGCTATTATTTTTTTCATTTCAATCCTTTATATTGTAACTTCACCACTTCCTGACGAAGCGCTGCCTTTGTGGCGATTCTCCGCTGAACACGTACTGATGTCCACTCATTGTCTGTTATTGTCCTCTTAAGCAAGAGAACAAACCGCTCAATCAGTTATAACACCACTTAATTAGCTATTCGACCACTCACTCTCATAGCGGAAGTTTCTTCTCATACACTCCTTTAATATACACCCTGACTTAATTAATACATTCAGGGATAACAAATTATGATGTGGTTTCTTACCTGTGTAGCAGCACTCATTGGTGGCTACTTTATTTACGGTGCCTTTATCGAGAAGATTTTCGGTATCAATGAAAAGCGTCAAACACCCGCTCACACCAAGCAAGACGGCGTGGACTTCGTTCCAATGTCGACGCCAAAGGTTTACCTAGTTCAACTGCTTAACATTGCAGGTGTAGGTCCAATCTTCGGCCCTATCATGGGTGCCCTTTACGGCCCAGCAGCAATGCTTTGGATCGTGCTAGGTTGTATCTTCGCAGGTGCCGTACACGACTACTTCTCAGGTATGTTATCTATCCGCAATGGTGGTGCTTCGGTTCCAACTATTACTGGACGTTACCTAGGCAATGGCGCAAAACACTTTATGAACATCTTTGCCATTGTTCTACTGCTTCTTGTTGGTGTGGTATTCGTTTCTGCTCCAGCAGGTATGATCACTAACCTAGTGAACGACCAAACTGATTTCGTAATGTCTACGAGCACCATGGTTGTCATCATCTTTGCTTACTACATCATCGCAACGATTGTCCCTGTCGATAAAATCATTGGTCGCTTCTACCCACTGTTCGGTGCACTGCTTATCTTTATGTCTGTTGGCCTAATCACTGCGATTGGTCTATCTGACGAGCACCAAATCATGGGTGGCTTCGAGATGAAAGACATGTTCACCAACATGAACCCTAACGATCTACCGCTTTGGCCTGCTCTATTTATCACCATCGCTTGTGGTGCTATCTCTGGCTTCCACGCAACTCAGTCTCCACTAATGGCGCGTTGCATGGAAAACGAGAAAAACGGCCGCTTCGTATTCTACGGTGCAATGATTGGTGAAGGCATCATCGCTCTAATCTGGTGTGCGCTTGCTCTGTCATTCTTCGGTTCAGTTGAATCTCTATCTGACGCGATTGCAAACGGCGGCCCTGGTAACGTGGTATACAGCGCTTCATTTGGCCTACTGGGTGTATTTGGCGGTATCCTTGCTTTCCTTGGCGTGGTTATCCTGCCTATCACTTCTGGTGATACAGCGTTCCGTTCAAGTCGTCTTATCCTTGCTGAATACTTCAACATGGAACAGAAGACACTGCGTAACCGCCTACTGATGGCTCTACCACTGTTCGTTATCGGTGGTATCCTGACTCAAGTAGACTTCGGCATCATCTGGCGCTACTTCGGTTTTGCTAACCAATCAACAGCAGTCATGATGCTATGGACAGCTTCGGCTTACCTACTTCGTCACAATAAACTGCACTGGGTAACAACGGTTCCAGCTATGTTCATGACATCTGTGTGTATCACATTCATCCTGAACAACAGCCAACTGGGCTTTGGTCTACCAATGCAGCTTTCAACCATCATCGGCGTGGTGAGTGCATTCGGAATTGCGGCTTACGTTATCAAAATTTCAAAAGGCAAAGGCGATATCGACCTTGCTGATGAAGAAGAAAAAGAAGCAAAAGGCGTCACCAAAACCGCCTAGTTCTTTCAGACTCTTGAGAACAAGAGACACGTCTTCATAGAGAGACAAAAGAACAAGCCAAACACACTTCGCTTGCTCCCGTAATCACCCAGTGATTCGTGGAAATTAAGACTAAAGCCCGTCCTCTGTGATGGGCTTTACTGTATCTCAGCATTGAGAAGCAATCATCACTGGATATAACCAACGAAAACACAAGCAAAGCTACCGTTACCACGCAATGAGCTTTACACTTAACCAGCGTCTCAATAGGTGAAAATATGGAACTCATTCTCTCTCTGCTGCAACAAACCTGTGTCTACTTAGTGATTGCTTACATGCTAAGTAAAACTCCATTGATTCTCCCTTTGTTGAGCATCTCTTCACGCTTAAGTCATAAGATAAGCTGCTACGTTCTGTTTTCCCTGTTTTGTATTATGGGCACCTATTTTGGACTGCAGATTAATGACGCCATCGCCAACACTCGTGCGATGGGTGCCGTTATGGGTGGTCTATTTGGCGGCCCTGTCGTTGGCTTTGCGGTCGGCTTTACTGGCGGTATTCACCGTTACTCATTAGGTGGTTTCACTGACCTCGCTTGTGCTATTTCAACCACTGCTGAAGGCTTAATTGGCGGCCTACTGCACGTTTACCTAGTGAGAAAGAACAAAGCCAGCCAGCTGTTTAATCCATTGGTGGTTTTCTCGGTAACCCTGTTTGCAGAGATTATTCAGATGCTAATTCTGTTAGCGGTCGCGAAACCGTTTGAGCAATCCTACGCTCTAGTATCCGATATTGCCGCGCCAATGATCATCGCCAACTCTGTGGGTGCAGCGCTGTTCATGAGCATCATCCAAGACAGGAAAACCATCTTCGAAAAATACTCTGCGACCTTCTCACGTCGCGCATTAACCATCGCCGAACGTTCGGTTGGTATTCTGCATGGTGGGTTTAATTCCGATAACGCACAAAAAATCGTGCGGATCATTTACGAAGAGACCAACGTTGGTGCGGTGGCGATCACCGACCGAGAAAAAATCCTCGCGTTCATCGGCATTGGTGATGAACACCATATTCCGAACACGCCGATTTCATCGCAGAGCACGCTCACTTCGATGGAACAGAACGACATCATCTACCTTGATGGCAAAGAGAATCCGTACCAATGCTCCCTTTCGCAAGATTGTAAGCTAGGCTCCGCGCTAATTATCCCGTTAAGAGCAGGAAACGAAGTCATCGGAACCATCAAACTGTATGAGCCAAAGCTGAAACTATTCTCAACCATCAATATGTCGATGGGTGAAGGTATCGCTCAGCTATTGTCGAGCCAGATCCTGTTTAGTAATTATCAACAACAGCAAACGCTGCTCACCCAAGCGGAAATCAAACTGCTGCATGCACAGGTGAACCCACACTTCTTGTTTAATGCGCTTAACACCATTAGCGCAGTAACACGTCGTGACCCAGATAAAGCTCGAGAGTTGATTCAGCACCTGTCTCACTTCTTTAGAAGCAACCTAAAGCAGAACATCAACACCGTGAAGCTCAAAGACGAACTGGCACACGTCAACGCTTACCTGACCATAGAGAAAGCACGCTTTACCGATCGATTAGAAGTGGAATGGGATATTGACCCACAACTGTATGAGTCGCAGCTGCCAAGCTTTACCCTACAACCGCTGGTAGAAAATGCCATCAAACATGGGATTTCTAACATGCTGGAAGGTGGCAAAGTGAAGATCTATAGCGAGGCTTTCAAGGGTGGGGTTAAGTTGACCGTTGAAGACAACGCGGGCAATTATCAAAAGCCATCGAAAGATCATGTTGGACTAGGTATGGAAATTGTTGACAAACGACTCACTAATTTCTTTGGACAAGATTCAGCACTAAAAATAGAATCTCAACCACAGCAATTCACTCGAATGAGCTTTATCATACCTACACTAAAATAAAGGTATTTTCGGAGACGAATCGCTCCGAGTTGAAACATTTAGAAGCTGACATTTAAAAGAAAAGCGTGAACCAAGCAGGGATAGAACCAAGATGAAGATTGTAGGATGTTAAAGGCATTAGTTGTCGATGATGAGCTTTTTGCTCGCGAAGAACTGATTGAACTACTGACCGAAACAGGAGAAGTGGAAATCATCGGCCAAGCAAGTAACGCGATCGAAGGACTGAAACAGATCAATCTGCTCAAGCCTGATGTGGTGTATTTGGATATCCAAATGCCGCAGGTTACCGGAATTGAACTGTTAAGCATGCTTGACCCAGACACCATGCCTTACGTGGTATTCGTCACTGCCTACGACCAATATGCGATTCAAGCCTTTGAAGATAACGCCTTTGATTACCTACTCAAGCCAGTTGAACCCTGTCGATTAAACAAGAGTGTTTGTCGTCTGAATAAGGTCATCAAGCAGAACCACAAAGCGCCGGAGCAAGACATCTCTGCCATTGCTCCATGCCGTTTAGAGCAGATCCCGTGTATCGGCCATAACCGCATTGTGATCATGGCAAGCCAAACGGTCGAGTGCGCTTATTCGGATATCAGTGGTGTGCATGTTCGTAGCTCCTCACAAACGGCGACCTCACAGTTAACGCTAAAGATCTTGGAAGAAAAAACCGATTTGATCCGTTGTCATCGACAGTATTTGATCAACATAAAATCGATCCAAGAGATCACACTGTTGGAAAATGGATTAGCGGAGATCATCACGCTGACTGGCTTTGAAGTACCTGTCAGTCGTCGTTATTTAAAGACTTTAAAAGAGCAACTCGGTCTCCAGTAACGAGTTAGAAGTTAGACGACTTGTTCCAAAGCACGATCAAAAAAGCCAACGCATCAACGTTGGCTTCCTACTGTTTACAAATCAATAGTGTTTACAAATCGATAGTGTTTGCGAATCGATAGAGTTACGAATCAATCTTGTCACAAATCAATAGCGACTAGTCGACTTGCTTAATCTGCAGCTCTTTTGGTACTTCGAAGAACATGTTCTCTTCACGACCTTGAATCTCTTCAACCTCGGTAGCACCCAACTCACGAATACGATCTAAGATTTGGTTTACTAGCTCTTCAGGAGCAGAAGCACCGGCAGTTACACCGATTTTCTTTTTCCCTTCAACCCATTCAGTTTGAATATCTTCAGGGCAGTCGGTTAGATAACCTGGCGTGCCTAGCTTCTCAGCCAGCTCTTTCAAACGTGTTGAATTCGATGAGTTCTTAGAACCGACAACAATCACGACATCAACATCACCGGCCATCTCGCGAATTGCGTCTTGACGGTTTTGTGTTGCGTAGCAGATATCGTCTTTACGTGGCCCTTGGATCTCAGGGAACACGCGACGTAACTCTTCAATCACATCTGCGGTTTCATCAACTGACAACGTGGTTTGGCTGACGTAATGTAAGTTACTCGGGTCGTTCACGACTAAGTTCTGTACATCTTCTGGTCTTTCAACCAAGTACATACCGCCAGTTTGGCTAGCATACTGACCCATGGTGCCTTCCACTTCTGGGTGACCAGCGTGACCAATCAATACCACTTCCATATGTTTGCGGCTCGCTCGAGCAACCTCCATATGAACTTTAGTCACCAAAGGACACGTCGCATCAAATACCGTTAACTCGCGTTCTTTCGCTTCTTTACGTACCGCTTGAGAAACACCGTGAGCAGAGAAGATCACGATATTATCGTCTGGCACTTCACTTAACTCTTCGACAAAAATAGCACCACGCTGCTTGAGCCCCTCAACAACAAAGCGGTTGTGCACCACTTCATGGCGAACATAGATCGGTGGCTGATACATTTCTAGTGCGCGCTCTACGATGCTGATCGCACGATCGACACCGGCACAAAAGCCACGAGGGTTAGCTAACATTATTTTCATTTCATTGCTCATCATTTACCGCGGTACTAAGGTTTTTTCTATAGAGTTCGCTGTCAGCGAGGTTCGCATTCTACAGTGAAGCGCCCAGACAGTGAAGCTCTGGGTTGCGCCACACCTGTAAGGCGATGTTATTCTATCGTTATTCCACCGCTAAGATGTTGACGTCAAACGTAACGTCTTGGCCGGCTAATGGGTGATTAAAATCAACCGTCACTGAATCACCCGCGATCTCAGTGATAATACCTGGAATTTCCATACCATCAGGACCAGAGAAAGCCATAATAGTGCCAACCTCGACTTCAGAATCGCCAACAAACTTAGCACGATCCATATGATGAATATGATCTGGATTTGGCATACCAAACGCGTCTTCCGCCTTCAATTCGATAGACTTTTCAGTCCCCATTTCAAGGCCAATCAGGCACTGTTCAAAGTTCTCACTTAGGCTGCCATCACCCATCACGAACTTTGCAGGCTTACCCATATTTTCGGTGCTATCGGCAACTGAACCATCCTTCATTTTAATCGTAAAATGTAGAGTTACTGCTGAATCATTTTTAATTGCTGCCACGTTACTTTCCTTAGATTTCTTTATTATTTGAGAATGCGCTGTGCTTTGCTTCCTTGTTGACTGAAGCATAAAAAAAAGCGCCGCCGGAATCAACCGACAGCGCTTAGGGCTATTCCATTCTGTGAGTCATAGACTGACTTTAGGGCAATCTAATTCAAAGCGATTTAGTTAATACTCATTAATACCTGAGTCGCCTATTTGCTTTCATCTTTCTTGCGGAAACCATCTAGGATGATCATCGCGGCGCCGATACAGATTCCCATATCCGCTAGGTTAAATGCAGGCCAGTGGTAAGTACCCCAATAGAAGTCTAAGTAATCGACGACAAAGCCATGTACAACACGGTCGAACACGTTACCAACAGCGCCACCAATGATGATCGCATAAGCAATGTTGTTCCACTTATCTGTTGCTGGTAGCTTGCTCATCCAGTACGTCAGCATCCCCGTTACCGCAAATGCGATACCAGTAAATAACCAGCGCTGCCAACCACTTTGATCACTCAAGAAGCTAAATGCTGCACCGTAGTTATGCACGTACAAAAAGTTAAAGAATGGCAACACCTCAATGCGGTTTGCCCAGCCATAACCCATGTTGTCCATAACAAAGAGTTTGATACCGATATCAGCAAGGAAGACCAGTAGGGCCAACCATAACCAACGCACACCAGATTGTTTTAACGAAACTTCACTCATTTCTATTCCTAGTATTTACGAAGTTGGTATTCACTGTTACTCAATTTAAGTGACCTTGATTACCAAACTTGGCTAAACACATTTCCTATAATTAAAAATAACCCCAGTTGGTACTGGGGCTATGATTTTTACAAAAAGTTCAGTATTTCTCTGAGTCGTTATGCGTACTTACGCACTTCGCCTTCACCGTCGATGTTCGACACACAACGACCACAAACTTTCTCGTGGCCTTCAATTGTGCCTACATCTGGAGTGTGGTGCCAGCAACGGTCACACTTCTCAGCTTCAGTTGCTGCAACTTCAACGTACAGACCTTCAACGTCTGTCGCTTGAGCTGTATCAGACTTATCGCTAAGTGGTTTAACAACCGCAGCAGAAGTAATAAGTACGAAACGTAGCTCATCTTCTAGCTTGTTGATTTTAGCCGCTAGTGCATCGTCAGCGTATAGAGTAACTTCAGCCTGCAGAGCGCCACCGATTGTTTTCTCTTTACGAGCATCTTCAAGAAGCTTGTTCACTGCGCCACGAACTGACTGGATTTCAGTCCAGAATTCGTTGCTTAGCTCTTCGTCGTCAGCAAGACCAAATAGGCCTTCGAACCACTCACCTGTGAATACAAACGTGTCGCGTTCGCCTGGCATCTCGTTCCAGATTTCATCTGCAGTGAACGACATGATAGGAGCCATCCAACGAACTAGAGCTTCTACGATGTAGTAAAGCGCCGTTTGGCAGCTACGTTGAGCATGGCTGCCCTGCTTTGCTGTGTACTGACGGTCTTTAATTACGTCTAGGTAGAAAGAACCCATTTCGATAGAACAGAACTGCATTAGACGTTGAGTTACACCGTGAGTGTTGTACTCACCGTATGCTTTAACGATCTCTTCTTGTGCAGCTTGAGCACGGCCAACAGCCCAGCGATCAAGTGCTACCATTTCTTCAGCAGGCACTAGGTCAGTTTCAGGGTTGAAACCGTTCAAGTTCGCTAGGAAGAAACGAGCCGTGTTACGAATACGACGGTAAGCATCAGCAGAACGCTTAAGAATCTCGTCAGAAACCGCAACTTCGTTAGTGTAATCCGTAGAAGCAACCCATAGACGTAGAATATCTGCGCCTAGCTTGTTGGTTACATCTTTAGGAGCAACAACGTTACCGATAGATTTAGACATCTTACGGCCGTTACCATCAACCACGAAACCGTGCGTTAGCACTTGCTTGTATGGTGCTTCGTCTTTCATCGCGATAGATGAAATCAAAGAAGACTGGAACCAGCCACGGTGTTGGTCAGAACCTTCAAGGTAAAGATCAGCACTGTGCGTTCTTTCTTCATTCGGGAAGTTGTACTCTTCACGAGAGTCAACAACAGAGAAGTGCGTTACACCTGAGTCGAACCATACGTCTAGCGTATCAAGTACTTTCTCGTACTTGTCAGCGTCTTCAGCACCCATCAGTTCAGCAGCATCTACATCCCACCAAGCTTGAATGCCTTTTTCTTCCACAAGCTTCGCTACTTTTTCAATAAGCGCTGGGCTATCTGGGTGAAGTTCTGATGTTTCTTTATGAACAAACAGAGCAATTGGCACACCCCAAGTACGTTGACGAGAGATACACCACTCAGGGCGACCTTCGATCATACCTTCGATACGGCTTTGACCCCATTCTGGCATCCATTCAACACTCTTCGTTGACTCTAGTGCTTTTGCACGTAGGCCAGCTTGATCCATAGAGATGAACCATTGTGGTGTTGCACGGAAGATGATTGGAGTTTTGTGTCTCCAACAGTGTGGGTAGCTGTGCTCGTAAGCGTGGTGATGCAGTAGTGCACCCTTCTCTTTTAGAACTTCTAAAACAGAGTCGTTCGCTTTGAATACGTGCTGACCAGCAAATAGCTCAGTATCTGGCAGGTAAACGCCGTTAGAACCTACTGGGTTAGCAATTTCTAGGTTGTACTTCTTACCAACCACGAAATCCTCTTGACCGTGACCAGGAGCGGTATGAACCACACCAGTACCAGAGTCCGTTGTAACGTGGTCGCCAAGAACAGCAGGAACCGTAAAGTTGTAGAACGGGTGGTTGAATTGAGAAAGCTCAAGATCAGCACCAGTAGCAAAACCAAGGTTATGGAAGTGCTCGATACCCGCACGATCCATTACGTCTTTTGCTAGTTCAGAAGCAACAACGATACGTTGAGCAGGCTGTTCGCCATTCGCTTCAACTTGGATAAGTACGTATTCAAGATCATCACGTAGACATACTGCGCGGTTAGCCGGCAGAGTCCATGGTGTTGTCGTCCAAATAACGATAGAGATTTCGCCCTGACCCGCGTGACCTTCCGCTAGAGTAAATTTCTCTAGTAGAGCCGCTTCGTCAGCTGCTGTAAATTTCACATCGATAGATGGAGACACTTTATCTTTATATTCAACTTCAGCTTCAGCCAAAGCAGAGCCACAGTCAGTACACCAGTGAACTGGTTTGAAACCTTTAAGAAGGTGACCTTTGTCTGCGATTTTGCCTAGAGAACGAATGATGTTCGCTTCAGTTCCAAAATCCATAGTGCGGTAAGGTTTATCCCACTCGCCCATGATACCAAGACGTTTGAAGCTCTCTTTCTGACCTTCAACTTGGCCCGCAGCGTACTTACGACACTCTTCGCGGAATTCTGCCGCTGAAATCTTCTGACCAGGCTTACCTTTCTTCTTCTCAACCATCAACTCGATTGGAAGACCGTGACAGTCCCAACCAGGGATGTACGGTGCATCAAAACCAGAAAGGGTCTTAGATTTGATAATAATGTCTTTAAGAATCTTGTTCAGCGCGTGGCCAATGTGAATGTCGCCGTTCGCGTATGGAGGGCCATCATGCAGTACGAAAGATTTTTTACCTTTCTTTGCCTTACGGATCTCACCGTAAAGGTCTTCTTTGTACCAACGCTTAAGCATTTCTGGTTCACGATTTGCCAGATTGCCACGCATTGGGAACCCTGTTTCTGGTAAGTTCAGGGTATCTTTATAATCACTCATCGATTCTTAATTCCGTTATATTGGGCGAAGTTAGACATTATGTTAATCGGTGGAATTATCCGACTAATTCTTTAGCTGAAGCAGCCACACCCTTGCGGCTTCAGCATCCAATTCTATTTGATTCTTTAATGCGTCGAACGACTCAAACTTTATCTCGTCGCGCAGTTTGTGCAAAAGTCGCACTTCTAACTGTTTACCATATAAATTGGCTTTAAAGTCAAAAAAATGTACTTCTAATTGCTGCCTTACACCATTAACTGTTGGTCGTTGTCCAATATTAGCAACACCACCGACAGGAACACCGTCGATATCTAATGCTTCAACAACATACACTCCCGACACAGGAGAAACACAACGTTTTAATGGAATATTAGCGGTAGGGAAACCGATAGTTCTCCCTAGTTTACGACCATGAGAAACACGACCACTGATACTGTAGTCACGCCCAAGCATGGTAGCACTAGAAGCCAAGTCATTGGCCGCTAACGCATTTCGTATCTCAGTGCTGCTTACTCGTAATTGGTTTAAGCAATAGCTTTGGGTGCTCACCACCTCAAAACCATATTTTTCGCCCGCTTCTTTAAGCATAGCGAAATTACCTGTTCGGCCTTTGCCAAAGCAAAAGTCGTCACCAACCACCAAGAATTTCACACCAAGCTTATCAACCAAAAGATCCTTAATGAACGCTTCCGCAGACAAGCTTGCAAAATACTGATTGAAATTCACACACAATAAACGACTAATCTCTAGCTTGCTCAATTGCACGTACTTATCTCGTAAGCGAGTTAAACGCGCTGGCGCTCGACCTTTAGCAAACAACTCCATAGGTTGCGGTTCAAACGTCATGACAACAGAAGGGAGTCCCAGTGCTGTAGCTTGTTTAGAAACCTGACTCAGAACCTCTTGATGCCCTAAATGAACACCATCGAAGTTACCTATGGTTAATACACAGCCATGATGCTGTGCTTTAATATTGTGTATACCTCGGATCAGTTCCATTGTGATCAGCTAAAACCTGTTATTTGCATCATTTATTGTGTGAAACCGACGGATTATATACTAATCAGTATTAATCTGTCGCTGCTTTTAAATGTTTTACTCGGATACCTAAAACCAGTACCGACACAATATAAGCAAAGCCACCAAGTGCGATCAACCCTGTTAGCGTCAACGCTCTTTGGTTGAAGCTCCAATCAAGCCACAGCTGCATATTGTCTAGTTGCCATAAAATCACGCCAACCATCACAGTTCCAGATACTAATAATTTAAGGCTAAACAACAATGTAGTCTTGGTTAAACGATAAACACCCGCTATATGCAGACCACGATAAAGTAGAGTCATATTCACGAACGCAGATAACGCCGTTGCGATTGCCAAACCAACATAACCATAGAAATAAGCGAAGATCGCGTTGAACACCATGTTAGTGACCATCGCAATGATGCCGTACTTCACAGGGGTTTTAGTATCTTGACGTGAGTAATAGCCCGGAGCCAACACTTTAATCAACATGAAGTTAAGCAAGCCTGAAGCGTATGCCACCAAAGACATGGAAGCCTGCTGTACATCATGTGGTGAAAACTCGCCACGCATGAAGAGCACCATCAGCATAGGCTTGGCTAAAACAATAAGACCTAACATAGCAGGAATACCTAGCAATAAAACCATGCGCACGCCCCAGTCCATTGTATGAGCAAACCCTTCCCCTTGAGCGTCTACGTGTTTACGCGACAAAGCAGGAAGAATAACCGTCGCAATAGCAATACCAAACAAACCGAGTGGGAATTCCAATAATCGATCCGAATAATATAGCCAACTGATAGAGCCGGTTGCTAGAAAGCTGGCAATGAAGGTATCGAACAACAAGTTGATTTGGCTCACTGACACACCAAACAAGGCAGGGATCATTAGCGTGCGGATCTTAACTACACCGGGATCTCTCCACCCCCACTTCGGTTTAACCAACACACCCGCTTTAATCAAGAAAGGCATTTGGAAAAGGAACTGGACTAAACCACCAAGAAACACACCGATGGCCAAGCCAATTTCGGGTTGTTCTAAATTAGGAGAGATAAACCATGCTGAACCTATGATCATTACGTTCAGGAACACAGGGGTAAATGACGAAACCGCAAATTTGCCCATGGTATTGAGGATTGCACCAGATAAAGCAACAAAGGTGATAAACCATAAATAAGGAAAGGTAATCTTGAGCATAAAGCTCGCCAGCTCAAATTTTGGTGCTGCTGGGCCATCATTTAACCAATCGATAAACCAACCTGCGCCAAACATCGCAGTGATGACACCCGAGCCCAACACCCCGATAACGGTGACGATAGAAACTAGTACCCCGAGCGTGCCCGATACTTTGGCAATTAAATCTCGAGTCTTATCTTTATCACCTGCAGCGTGATATTCTGTTAATACAGGAACAAACGCTTGAGAAAAGGCACCTTCTGCGAAAAGTCGACGTAAGAAATTAGGGATTTTATTAGCGAAGAAAAATACGTCGGCACTCGCTCCTGCTCCCATCAAATTTGCTACTACTACATCACGTACTAGCCCCAATACGCGGGAAACAAAAGTCATTGCACTGACAATCAGGCCTGACTTTAATAGTCGTTTACTCACACAAACCTCTGACACTGGTTGATTACTTTCAAGCGAGGATAAATACTATCCTGTCCTAAGAAGCATATTTATTAGCATTGGTCTAAAAATGCTGTTAGAATCCCCGCCATCTTAACCGCGATGACCTTTCCATACCAAAGTTTGTTTGGCTACGATTGGTTTTTGCACAAATCATTTGACAATTAAGCGCCTATGAGGGATAGTCCTCGCCCTTAAATTGTCACCGAACTAAGTTTTTGGGAGTTAGACCTTGGCAAACAGTAAATCTGCTAAGAAGCGCGCTATCCAAGCTGAGAAACGTCGCCAGCACAATGCTAGCCGTCGTTCTATGATGCGCACTTACATGAAAAAAACTATTGCAGCTATTGAAGCTGGCAATAAAGAAGCTGCAACTGCTGCTCTTGTAGAAGTTACACCTCTTCTAGACCGCATGGCGACTAAAGGCCTTATTCATAAGAATAAAGCTGCACGTCATAAGTCTCGTTTCGCTGCTGCAATCAAAGCTCTTTAATAGAAATTTGATTACAACGCAAAACGAAAAAAACCGGCCTCGGCCGGTTTTTTTATATCTAAATTTTGAGTAACACAGAGATTTTTCTTGCTGAGCGTTACTTGGTTTACTTAAAGATATGCGGTTTGCTGATAGGCACTAACGTTCGACATGAAATACTGACACTTCCTTGTGTCGACCCTACCCCTGGTAAGAAATCACTTCCCCCACCAGCAATAAACTACTTGCAGTACATACCATGCAGTAGGTTAATCATCGCTTTTACTTCTTCACTGCTCAATGTGTAATACACTGTTTGAGCTTCTTTGCGAGTTTCGACCAAACCATCTCTTCTCAACCAAGCAAGATGTTGAGATAAAGCAGATTGACTCAATTCCAACTTGCCACACAACTCCCCAACCGACAGCTCAGTACCATGCAATAGGCACAGAATCTGTAAGCGACGCTCATTGGCCATGGCTTTGAGTAGAATCACAGCTTGTGCTGAATTCTTCTCCATCTCTTTTAAGTTCATAGTTTGGCTCCATACAACCTTTACGCCAAGTCCGGGTTATCTGTATTTCCGGCAGATTATGAAGTCATGATAATCGATATCAATTCATTAACAAACAAGCTCACTCGAACAATTTGCTAAAATCTGCGTCACATACATTTTTTACTGCTGGATGTTGGATCATCCTCTCAGCAAATATGACGTAGTACTCCTCTTTTAACTCCTCGATTCCCCCCAACAATTGCAATGACGTATCTTCCTCAACCTCTGACATATATAGCGTAGGCGCTAAGAAAATAGCGTCGTGGTGGTAACGAGCGAAAGCCTTCATCAATGCCGCGTCATCAAACTCACCCAAAATATCAGGCTTAAGTCCTTGTCTATCAAACCATTGCAGTACTTTACGCCCCATCGAAGTTCGACTTCCTGGGATTAACAGTTTCTTTTGTTCTAATACAGCAGGAAAGTTAACACCTTCCACATTACCTGAACTGAAAAAGCTCATACCACTCTCACCCAACTTTTTACTAAACAGGCCTGGGCTTTGGCTAGAATCCACCGGGCAGTCTGACAAAATCATATCGAGCTTATGCTGAGAAAGTTGTTCAAGTAGCATTTCATGAGTCGATTCAAAGCAGCGTAAATGAATGCTGTTATCGGGTGGGATTGTCGACATCAATATCTTGCTGACTAATCTTTTGGACAGTGCATCCGCGACGCCAACATCAAACAGAATATTGGAGTGCTGGCTATAATTCACGATATCCAGCATCTCGTAACTCAGGCCAAACATACGATCGGCATATTTAAAGACCAACTGCCCAAGCTCTGTCGGCTCAACACTGCGACCATTACGCTTAGTTAGCTTGCCGTCCATACGCTCTTCTAAGGCTTTTATCTGACCAGTTACCGTTTGTGGTGTTAGGAATAGGGCTTCTGCAGCTTTAGTAACAGAGCCTTGCTTGCAAACCATCCAGAAGTAATAAAGGTGGTTATAGTTGAGATGCGACATAAATGTGCCGTAAAAAAGAGAAGATAACCTGTTATATCAAATATGACACCTCCACTCAACAAACTCGGAAAAACCACACCTAACTATCAATTACTACTTATATTTACGAAGTGTCTGATTTCATAATGTAATATTTCAACGATTATTTTCAATTTTTCTCTAACTTTTAAGATCTATATCACCTATCAAAAACACGAACAAAACACTTTAAAAACAACAAGTTAAACCAACGCCATTTCAAGAGCAAATATTTAAAGAGCAAATCATCACAAAAAAGTCTCACCTAAACCAAAATGTAATATTACTGAAATATTTGTTCTCTAACATCACGCTCAGATTAAACAAACAGACCAAACACAGACTAAAACGGTCCAATGGAGAAAACATTATGAACCAAGCTACTACTGCAGCAGCGCCTATCTCGAGCACAACTCGTTGGCTACGCTGGGCTAACTTGGCATTCATGCTTTACCTACTATTACTTTCAGTTTCAATGGTTGGTACAGGCTTCAAATGGGCAACAGGCGAGCAAGCAAAAGTTCTTTTCGAATTTGCTTCACACCCAGTTGCAGGCTTAATGATTGGTTTAGTAGCAACAGCACTTATTCAATCATCAAGTACAGTTACTTCAATTATCGTTGGCCTTGTGGCAGGTGGTTTACCTGTTGAGCTAGCAATCCCTATGATCATGGGTGCGAACATTGGTACTACGGTAACCAATACGCTAGTTAGCCTTGGTCATGTTCGTTGTAAAGATGAGTTCAAACGTGCATTCGCAAGTGCGACGATTCACGACTTCTTTAACCTATTAGCCGTTGCTATCTTCCTACCACTAGAGATGGCGTTTGGTATTCTAGAGAAAATTTCTCACTGGTTAGTATCACCGATGCTAGCAACAGGTGATATGAGCATGGGTGGTCTTAACTTCATCAAGCCAATCACTAAGCCTGTTGTAAGTGCGATTAAAGAACCACTATCAACGTTTGGCGACACTGTTGGTGGGGTTATGCTTATCGTTCTAGGTATCGCGACTATCTTCGTAGCTATCACGGTAATGGGTAAGCTAATGAAGAGCCTAATGGTTGGCCGTGCTCGTGAGATTCTAAAGAACGCAATCGGTCGTGGTCCTATCCACGGTATCGCTTCTGGCTCTATCGTGACTATCCTTGTTCAGTCTTCTTCTACAACAACAAGCTTGATGGTTCCACTAGTAGGTTCAGGTGTTCTTAAAGTACGTGACGTTTACCCATTCACTTTGGGTGCAAACATCGGTACATGTATTACGGCTCTACTTGCAGCTACAGCAGTATCTGGTGAGTTCGCAGTATTCGCACTACAGATTGCTCTAGTACACTTGGTGTTCAACATCATGGCAACGGTATTCATCTTTGGTATTCCGTTCCTACGTGAACTGCCAGTGAAAGCAGCTGACATCATTTCAGACATGGCAGTGAAAAATAAAGCTGTAGTAGCTGGTTATCTTGTTGCGGTATTCCTTGTACTGCCAGGTAGCGTGTTAGCACTGACTGCTTAATAGCAAAACAAACATCGCTTATAGCAAAGCCCGCAACCTCCTAGGTTGCGGGCTTTTTCTTTTCTGAAAGGCAGATGTGGGATGCGAGTGAACGAGTAACGAAAAGCGACTGCCTCTCATTATCTGCGTTTGATATTCAGTATCTCACTGACTCAAATTTAAAGACGCTCTTCGTATCCCGCATCTCGTTTACTCGTATCTAGCTACCCTTCGTATCCCGCATCTAAACAACGCTTACTTACCTTGCTCATTACGCAGATACATAATGGCAACCATGCCAAAGCCGATAAGTTGCCATAGATACTGCCCGTCGCTTGCGCCTGTGATGGTTTGAGTGAAAGCCATACAAGCAGTCACAAATAAAGAAGCAAAGGCAGCATAAAGTAACCACGGACGCTCCTTGCCAGACATGAACTCACCTGCAAATACCGAACGAATAACCAGTAAAAACGGTACACATTGCAAACCAATCAGAATAGGGAACATAAAATCGAATGTTGGACTCAGTAGAGCATGACCGATTTGGCTCTTATCCCAAGTTCCTACAATATAGCCTTTCCAGCCAGCCCAAGTATCACCTGAATAAGCGGTATCTGGCGTAATAAAGCCAAGCACGCCGCCCATCACTTTATCAACAAAGCCATTTTTGAACCAAAAGACGAATAAGAAGATCTGAATTGGAATGATCTGAAAAGCAAACTTCTTCAACATGTGTGTACCCCAAATAATTAATGATTTGGTTACCAGTATGTGGAAGTCGATGTTTTTACGCTTGATGCAAGGCAATCGAGCCTGAGTCCAAACAATAATCAAACATGTTGAGAAGCCTGTTAGCACAAGGAAACCTTGCGGAAGAGCCGTTACTATTAGCGGTAACTCAACGTCTTCACTTCAAAGAGAATTATGTGGTTTAGGAAAGGTTTGTTTTTTATAAAGATTCAATAAGATCAAACAGTTGGCCATTATACTCTTTTTTCACTTCGGTATAGCGCTGATAGTTGTATTGCGAACCTTCTGGGTTATCCGACAGCTTGTCAGCCACACTAAGTAGATAAAAACTGATAGGGCTCGGTGTACTTTCGGCCGCATAAAAAAGGTAAGGGAAAGCTTGATTGGCATGTTGGTTGATTAACAGTGCAAGACCCAAGGTAAGGTTGGCAATATCACAACGTGGGTTCATCTCAAAGGCTTGCTTTGCCAGTTGCAGTGCATGTTCGCGATCTTCTTGCTCATGACTTTGCAAATAAGCCAAAGATTCCGAATACGACAATAAGGCATTGACCAAATAATTGTCTCTTCCTTGCTGTTGAATCGTATCCAACTGAAGTGCGATCTCTGCAAATGGCTGTCCACCTTTGCCTTGGTAGAAAAGCGATATTCCCTCTGAAATAACCTTCCAATCGTCGTAGTTATCAATAGAAGTCACTCGATGACTGACGACACCGTATTCTGAACTCATTGGGGCAATAATGGCTTTAATCTCAAGAATCACATCCCCAATGGCATCAAAGAAGTTATCTTGGCTAAAGCTCTTTTCCACTTTCTGGCTTTGATTGGGCTGGCGGTTGTTTTGTATCAGCACGCTCAGTATATAATTACTGCCCTTTTGCTTGAGCCAACCTTTGAGTTCGACACCATTATTGGCAAGTGATTGCTTGCCCTGTTTCGAGAGCTGAGAGAAGTGGTAACCCGATAAATTTCTCGCTGAGTTCAGCCCGTAGAATAGGTAGTTGTACACGCTTTCCGACATCTCATAATCGTCCGCAGAATCGAGTGTTATGTCATGGATATAAACGGGAATCACATCACTTTGAGGCGCAGAAATAACAGCTGTGTCATTGGTTGAGACATCAATTTGCCACGCCCAAGTTGCTATTAAGCCAATAGAGAATACTGCGGTTGTAATCAGGGCGATGGTTTTATTTTTAGGCTTAGAAACAACTTTGATTTCAGGTGGGGGAATTTCTACTACGGGAGTAGTCTCAACGCTAGGCTGAATTATCTCAATATCGAACAGATAACCTTGCTTAGGAATGGTCTGAATGATGCGATACGGACGTACTTTATCCTGAAGCTGACTGCGCAGTAAACTGATGACCTGTCTGACCAAGTTGTCAGACACTTGAGTTCTTTGCCACACATCAGCAGCTATCTGCTGCGTACTAACCACTTGCCCGCGCTTGTCGATGAAATAGCTGAGCAGCCTTGCTTGTAGTGGCTCTAAATGAATCTCTTCACTATCAATCACCAACTGGTTTTTATCAGGGTAGAAAGAAATAGGAAAGTCGTGTTGCAATACAAAGCAATGCGAGCGAGTCATAGTAGTTCTGTGGTTAGAAAAGACCACTCAAGATTATTGGTTTTACGAATAGTAAGCAAGCCAAGCATCAGAAATAAAAAAGGCTGCACAGAGGCTAATGCCGATCAGTTAAAGCCAAAGTGATCGGTTGAAGGATCCTTCCGAGCT
>NZ_JBFSUD010000050.1:0-34726 GCF_041467175.1 Vibrio sp. 10N.247.310.24 | reverse complement strand
GGCGAGATTTAAATGGCTCTGGAAATGGGTTAAACGTATCACCTTTTATGCTTAACGCTTGTTTCGCTTTCGTCATTAATTGCCCCTATGCATAACGCTTTTCAGTCGGGATATAGTCATTTGCTTCTGGCCATCTTGCTCAACCTTTTTAAGCAACTCAAGCCATATATGGTGGTTATGTGATTTTTGTACGCACACTCGTTATGGGTTACGAAAAAAACACCTGCACTCTAGGGTTGTTAGTTAGCATATGTATTACAAAATCAACTCACCATTAATTAGTCAGTCATCGGTCGTGACACACTTTGGGGCACTTTCGAGTTAGAAAGTGCCACAGATAAAGTGATTCAACCTATGAAAATTCTGGCCAAAAATATCTTAAACACTTGCTCACCGCTAGCCCGGCTGCTTATGGAAAACCTTTACATTAGTTGGTATTTGGTACCAATCTAGTTTTTCACTAACCCAAACATGTGCTTGAGGTTCGAAAATATCAGCTGCCAACATATTAGTTGGTTTTAGCTTTAATTTAACCGTTTGCGGTGCATCTGAATTGAAATGGTAAATTCTGTTTCCACAATTTGGACAGAACATCGCGCAATTACGATTGCCACTATCAGCTAAACGTTCCCAAGTTTTCAGTTGACCAAAAAACTCTATTTTCTCGGTATCGACAACTGCTGTAATGCTAAATGGACTGGTAGACAGTTTTTGGCACTCTGTACAGTGACAAGCAAAGCCCATTAGTGGTTTTTCATACAAGTCATAGGTCACTTGCCCGCACTGACATGCTCCTATAAGTGGATATTCCATTTATTACTCCTCCTCACAACATGAGTGGCAGCTAACTCCGAATTAAGTAACGAGTAACACTACCGTCTAACCTAAGTCATTGCATCGTAAACATAAAGCTCAACTTGAAATTAAAAAATCCGAGAAGTATGTCCCTTCCCCTAATTGTACGAGGAGTTTACCAAGGCCATAACAGTTCAGGTGCTTGAATATAGGCTCTAAGAAAACAGAGCCTACGCTTTTCCCCCCCACTAAGGTTCTGACCATTACCTTGTAAAATAGTATCTAGTGTTAATCTAGACGAGAGCCCTGCTTTATCGAGCTGTTTCGTCAACCAATCATGTTTTACATCTTTTCCAAGAGTGAGGTTGTCATAGACACTTCCTGAGAAAACAAAATTATTTTGCTCTAGGTAATTAGAAGATAGAGGGGTCACTGGTTCTGATGTCAACTATAGCGACACCATCAAATACACTCCGACTGACAGCAAGAGAGACCGTTGCTTGTCTATAATTTTCAAAAAATGGAGCTAAGCGTTTCTCAAAAAAACCTTCGACACGATTAGACTGAATCGTACGTATACCAGAAAACACACCAACAATTTGATCTAATATTTCATCTTCTGCACCGTTTACTCGACCAATATAAGGGCGTCTTAGCCTAAGAATTAGAGTCTTAATCATTGTAGAAATGGCTAGGATAAATATCACAAGCGTAAAGGTTACCCATCCACTAAAAAAGCCAATAGCGCAGCACAAAACAAACAATTCAATGACTAAGGGCAAGCCTCGCGAGACACTTAGGTTTATGAACTGTTCATAAGACCCAATACCTCTTTCAAATTTACTAGCTAGTGAGCCTATCTCTAAGCGTTTGAAATGACTGAAGGGTTTGCGCATCAACTGACTAAACATTGATCGTGATTTAGTTTCGACGTTGAGTTGTACCTCTTGTTCAAAAAAGTACGTAAAAAAAGGAGATATACCGATAGTCACTAGTGTAGATAGCAACAAATAAATTAACAAAGTCTCCATGCTTTCCAGCGATATGGTCTGAGAAACAACATTAATTATTTGCCCGATTAAATAAGAAGGCAAAGCCAAGTTAACCTTAAGAAGAAGCAAAGTAAAAAAGAGTAAAAAATACTTTAGGCAGGTAGCTACATGCATTACTTATCCCCCAATGGTACGACCCATTTCCCCTTATCTATAAGATTCTTTTTTTTAACTCATGTAATTGTTCATTTGTATAAGCATGTCCATCAGTTTTTTATGATATTGAGCACACAGAGCTATCATAACTCTTGGATCAATATGCGGCTTTACATGAACTGCTGGATCAAAGTGATGATATTCCAAATATGGATTACCACAGTCTGTAACTGGACAACCAAAACCGACTTCTTCTCTAAGGGCTTCTTTTACTTTTTTGGAATTAGCATAATTTGTCTTATATAATCTAAGTTTTTTTAAAAACACTTGATATTAGTTTCCTAAAAAGACTAAAGTAACCATGATATTTATATTTTGGGTTGGATGGGTATTGTTCCCTATATACATATATCGCATCAACAGGAATATTTAAATACTGATGATGCTCTGCATGAAAACAACTGTAATTGCTAAACCATCTCATAAAGGCATTAGATGTTACGCTATTAGAATTGAGCATAGAGTCAGTAGAGTTCATATTACATCCGGCGTGAACTGTGAATTCTATAATAGCATGATATAAGGAAGCAATTATAAATGGGATAAACCAATAAAAATAAACAATGTGAACTATATTAAGATAAATGGATAACATTAAAAAAACAGCATAAAACAATAACATACATTTGTAGTCTTGGCAGATATGTTTTTTTTGACGTTCATTCTCTGCCGAAAGCGAAATGTTAAAAATAGATTGGAACATCTTTTTGGTATTATTTACATACGTTACTATCTTAAACACTTCAAGTATCTGATATCCTAGCCTTAAGATTCCTTTTGGCTGCTTAGTAGGATGACACCTGTAATTTTTAGTACCAATGTATTTGTGATGATGAATATGTGAATACTTATATTCGCTAAAATTCTCGAACATAGGGATGCCTAATAAAAAACCTATAACCCTGTCTTGGTTTTTACGAAATACCCCATGTGTTAGTTGGTGCATAAGCTGTGTACCGTGTGCATAAAATACTGCTATTATAAAGGGTAATAGATAACTGTAACCATTAAATACCCCATGAAGAACTAGGAAAAACAAGCTAATACAATAAAATAACAGTTTAAATATAAACCTAGTTTTTGCCCATCGTATTAGTTTTTTATATTCTAATTTCACTCGAAATACTCTCTTAGTTCAATTGGAATAGGAAGCGAGTCAAAAAATCCATGATGCGAACTTCCTGGGTTCCCATTTGGTCTATTTCCCGCTAAAAATGGTAATGTAGTAAAAGCCATTATTGTTCGGAATAGTTGTACTCTGACTTCTGTCCAATCTTTCGTAATGATTCCTATATACAGCATTAATCCATGAACTTTCACGTGTGATATATACGAATTTTTACTAAGAATATGACAATACCCAAGTAAAATCATAGCCTTACCATAGTTAGCTTTGCTTTTTTCAGATAAAGCTTTATCGTAAAATAGAGTATATCCTCTTTTCTGTTTAATATTCATATTTATACCTTCATGTTTGTCATTATCTTTAAACCAAGAGAGTTATATATTTTAGCCAATAACCACCATCCCATTTTTTGTACAGCGGGAAGGTGATCAGTTGCAACCAGATCATATTCCATATGTGCTTTTGCCCCCCTGCGCGTCTTAAACTCTCCTGCACCTGAACTTAAATGCAGTGGTTTATTAAGATATTCTGATTGCTGAATTAAATATCGAATACTAGCCCTGTAAACTCCAAGCTTTCCATTTATATCTTTATGTCCTACTAACCCACTATATATCATCTCACTACCTATATGGTAAGATACAAATCCTACAAGCTCATTGCTGTGTTTAACCCCTACCAAGGAAAACCCGTTTTCTGGGTCGCTTAGAGTTTTAAACCATAACGCTGTATAATCTGCACTATATGATGAGTATTTATTATGATACAAATTTCTATATAAATTCCTTATATTTTCGGATTCTTTAAAATCAACATAATTTAAAATCTCAAATGAAAGCACTCCATTATCAATATTTTTTTTGTCTGATTTTAATGTTTTTCTGATTTTTACAGCTTTTTTCCCAGATTCTTTTAAAATTGAAGGGCTCCATATATATGCTTGTTTAGATAATAAGCACCTTATATTAATCTTATTCGTCTCTACATTCGCACCTTTAAATATAATCGCGTGCCTTGGGAAATTATTCTTAAATTCACAGATGATATCGAGTACTTTAGATTCAGAAAGATTATTTTTGGGGATATTTGGAATTAGGAAATTATTTATATATACTACCCGATTAATATTACAGAGAGTCAATATATAAGATAGTAAGGATATAATAAATATCAACATTGATTTAATTACACCTTTTTCCATTCTTCTAATATAATCAAGGTTATAATCAATGTAATTAACCTTCGGAGATGATAAATACATGTCATTTATCTCGCCATTGTTAATGACAATTGGTAATTTATTCTTATCATTCACATACATTAAAGCGGTCTGATCACAATTACTAATGTAGTTTTTCTGATTTCCGTTTGTATATAAACTAAACATTTTCTCTAAGGACCCTGCTGATTTTAAGTTCATTCTTACTATATCCAATTAATTAGAATCACGATTTGAATAAAATTCAACCTTTCTACTTTTCCCTAATCCAATAAATGGCAACCACTCATGGTCAAGCCACGTGAAATGACCTGTTCGAAAATTGTCAGACATTGGCATGCCTGACTGACCACCAGGCATAGATATCAGTGATTCTTCTAGTCGCGAAGTATCAATTACAAACCGAACAGATGCACCGAATTGTTTATTTGCGACTAATGGCATAAATTTATCTCCCGCTTGTGGAGATTCAGGGTAGTCGTAAAAGTAGCTTATTGGCCAAGGAGCATCACTCATAGGGTGTTTAATACTAAGTTTATTAACCTGCCCCCAACGCAAACAATTAATATCGACACAATTGTTAGTTTTCTTTAAATATGTTTCCTGTATAATATCATATAGATATTCGTTCAAGTCTTTAGTCTTAAAAAAAATCGCTTTATTATTTGTAAGTGCACTTAATACTGTTTCATCGACATGAGAATTTATTTTTCTAAAACTTCTAGTAAGCTGTCTTTTGTCTTCATCATAATAACTGCTTATCTTTGACAAAAATGGTCTATAAAAATCAGATATAATCGATTCTCGTGCACCTTTTACAATAGTATATGAAAGCGAATTTACGTCGGCCCTACCATTCCAATCATCGAAAACCTCGATTAGATCGGTGCTCGCAAACGCCCTCGATTGAAGAGCCTTGTTCAATATTATGAACCACGGCTCTAGGAATTTAGCTGTATTATCGAATTGGACATCAGCGATCTCGTTGATTGATGCAAACTCTAGTTTTTTTAGCCTATCATCGATAAGCCAAGCGCGAGCCCCGTTAACATAATCATCATGACTTATTGTCGCCCATTCAGGTTTTGAAACCATACGATTGTTTGCAGAAATGATGTATCCTGAAGCTGGATTTATTATTCTAGGGTACATACTCGGAGTAGCCCAATCCCATGAATTTCTAAAGTTTGGGCTTGTTGTATATCGATGATCTTTTCGGACTGGAATAGAACCAATTACTGACCAGCCGATGTTACCTTGTATATCAACAACTACTATATTTTGCGGTGGTAACCATACCTTGGGAGATAAATCTAAAACTTCACTGGCATTATTTGCTGTTTCAAAGCTAAGAATATTTAAGTTAATAGCCCGCTCTGTATGAGCCAACCACTTAACAGCATGCTTCTGATTTTCATTTTCGTAGATGATTGGACCGTAACTTGTATGCTCCACTTGAAATGAAGTACTTTTATCTCGGATTTTAATTATTTCAATATCTACTTTTGATGGTTGGTGTTTCTTAGGTAATATAGTTCTATCGCTCCAATCCCCATATGTATTAGTAAGAGCCCAACTAACCAACCCGTTAGAGCCTGCAACAATTATTGGAAGTCCTGGTATTGTAATTCCAAATACACTATGAGAAGACTTAATTTTTATCCCTAACCTATACCAAAGATTCGGTAACGTTAACCCTAGATGGATATCATTAGATAATATTGCACCACCGGACTTAGTCCTTGAACCGGATACAGCCCAAGCGCTGCTCCCATAAAAAGGCTCTGACATACCGATAGAGCCCCATTTATCATTCAAACTTTGCTTTATCTTCAAATCTGTCAGCTTTTGTAGGTTCTCTTTGTGGTTGCTAGAACTTAATTTATAGCTTTGATCCCATTTAGTTATATTAGGAAATAAAAAATCAAAGTTGCTAGGGAAAGACTCCTTTAATAATGTTCTTATGTACTCCTTATCTGCATTTTCATCTTGTAACACCAAGTACATCGTGAAAACTACTAGTAGTGAATCTACAGCCTCCCATTCTTTAGGCTTAGAATTGAGCACAATGTATTCCAGTGGACGTAGCCTTAAGCTGCTATAACCTGCATTTACGCCTTTTGCATAACTATCCAGTATTCGTCGTTGGCTCAATGGTAAATTTATGTACAATTTTTCCGCTCTTACTCTTAGTTGATGTACTCGTGATTTCTTATCAGCCTCATGAGTCTTTTCTCCAAACAATTCTGATAGCTCCCCTGAGCTTTTTCTTCTAAGTAAATCCATCTGAAAAAAACGATCACGAGCATGATAATACCCAGTAATCAAAGCAGCGTCAGAACGATTTTCCGCACTAATAACTGGCATTCCAAAATCATCAACTACGACATTACCACCACTAGTTAATTGATTAAGATATATGGCATTTTTGTTATTATGCTGTGATAAAAAAATAATTGACAAAAAAGTTATAGTCGAAATGACTGCTATAGTAAATACTGTATAAATAATCTTTTTTCCCATATCAGACCTACAATAACATAAGTTAAATTTTTGAATAACATTGTAATTTCCAGAGTGAAGTTTTTTCAATTGGAAGATTTAGCTCATCTAATTTAATTTTATCATACCCAAAATAATCAGGGTTAGTAATCCTTAAGTGACCACGTGTGACTACTTTGCATTCAGGTAATAAATTGTCACTAATATCTAATAGAAAACTATTTTCAGAACCATTAACCATAAAAGACGGAACGTCGGACATAGAAACGAAATCGAACTTTGATAGGTTGTCTCTAATTGCAGAAACTATGTCATTTTTTTGATAGTAAACCTTAGTACTATCTAATGCTAGTTTCACACTATTAAATATTTCCTCGTCAGCTTCCAACATTGATTCTTGTGAATTTTTCAATTTTCCTAGTAGTAACATTTGTAAAAAAAAAGATTCCTTACAAAGTACATTTCTAAATAAATATTCAAACATTTTTTTATAGCATGAATAAGTACTTCCCTCTAAATTTTTCTTTGGAAAATCACCGCGATAAAGTAAAGTATTAAGGGCTACTCCATTACCAAATATTAGTATCGCTAGATTCCAACGTTTCGACGGAAAATACTTGGAATCGAAAAAACGTCTTTGTTCTACAAGATCATCGAAACCAAACAATCTATCTAAAGAGTCGCCAAGTATAAATCTTATTAATTTTGACAACTTGATCAGCATTTTTTCAAATTCACCTTGATAAATTATTGGGCCCCAATTTTCGCATTCAAACTGCCTTATTAATCTAGATTTAACATCGTTATCTAAAATTATTGTATCAAATATCTTTTTTCTATTATCATTTGTCACAGGGTGTTCTGGATACCCTAAAAGCCTCATAAAATCATAATAATTGAGCTGCTTAATACTCTCAATTCTCAACATGGTTAAATCTAATTGCTCTTGTAGTACATCAACACAAGTTAATACTTTTGGACGTTTACCTATTAATGGTACAACCCTACCTCCACTTCCAGAAATTGAAATAACATTCTCACAATCATTTGGGATTATGCTATATTCAGAAATAGTATCCTCATCGCCTAGGGTATAATTTAGTTTACTAAAATATGACATTAATTAGATTCCTAAATGGTAAAAATATGACACTACTTCCCTAGGAATACGTATCGTTCACTAGTTCCTGAGATATATTTTTGATATTCTTCATACACATCATCTAGTATTCTAGCAGTAAGCTTCAAAGAATTTTCCATCACAGAGATAACGCTTGAGACGTCGTCCTCTGTAGTACAAACATGTTCTAGCATCTCGTTAACCTCTTCGGCATGCTTGGCATCGATTGCTGAGTGTGCTACAAAAAATTTCATATCTTTATCTTTTAGATCAATAGTTTCCTTTAATGAAGTCAAAACTGGATTTATGTACTTGTAGACGCTTTCAGCCCAAAAACTGTACCCAAGCCTTTGAACCGGGTTCCCAGTAATAGAGATCCAATATAAGTAAGCTATTAAGGTTTCGGTTGCTGCTAGAGGTTTAAGACTCAATACTTTATGTTTATCAAACCCTATACTCCCTATGTCACTCAACGCCATTAGTTCATGCCCCGCCTCCTCATGAGCATGGTCGAAACAATACGCTTGATATTTCCCCGATATATTATTGGCTACTGCTCCAACCAATGCTTGGTTACGCGCATTGTGTTTTGTGTAATGATATGTTTCAATCATATATATTGCGTATAGCTCTTTAGTTGCTTTTCCATCCAATACGGTTTGGATAAAATCCGAATTTTTTAAGATGTCATCCCACATTGAACTAACAATTTTTTCTAACTTAGATATTTCAAAAACTTCCATTTCACTTCCCTTTAATAATTTCGTATGTTTTATTTATATCACCCAATAATATTACATACTCTAAATTTGAATGTTCATCTATATGTTTGCTATTGTTTATTACTTCACAACCAAACTTTTGATACAGTTTTACATAATTAGGTTGGCACTTGGCTATGTAAAGATTTTGGGGGAGCTGACATTTAGCCCAAGCGCAAACATAACCAAGTAAACTTTGATATAACCTCCTCCCCATAAAATCAGGGTTAACGCATAGCCTTGATATAAAGACAGAGTCATTAATTAACTCTTCTGGTAAAAAACGTTTTACATTTCGCATTTCCTTGCTATCTAAATTATTAATATCAGTAAGACGACAAGAAGCGACAACACCGTCATGATTGTGACCACAGAACAAATATGACAACTCATCTTGAATAAGCTCATTACAAAATTGTTTTGAACCGTATGTTAGATGTTCAAGTTCCGCAAAATCGTGTGTATTTAACCGATGGAACAATAGCTTAGTGTATTTTATTTTGCAGTCAACTAGTTGGAAATTCATAAAATCACAACTCTTACTTCATATAATCAAATAAGTAATTAGTCTTCTTAGGTTCTTCAATCGACAGGTTTTCTTTTACAGATAAGTAATCTTCCAATTTTCTGTTTTGGCCAACTTTAAATTTACATTTACCATCAGATGATTTTAAAAAATACCCTGTAATTAGTTTGCTAAGCCGAGCAACGAATTCTTCTGGCATTATTTCGTCGTTCTGCAATGTCGGCTCGTATAAATTAACTTGCTTTATAAGATGCTCTGCAAGTTCAGCGTCCGTCTGCTTTCTCACCTTACCTTCAAAATGAGCCACGATATAATTCCATGTTGGTACTGCTGGTTTATTCTTATACCAGCTTGCATTAATATACGAATGCGGCCCCTTAACTATTAGTATAGATTTTTCATTCGAGTCTAGTGACTTAATATGACCGTTGTTATTTGACAAGTGAAACGAAAATTCCCATTCGGTTTCATCTTCTTTTTCTAATACTATTGGCAGATGGGATATTTTAATATCCCCATCAGAATCAGAAGTAATTAGAGTCGCAAAACTGTTCTTTTCAATGACTTCTCGAATTTTTTCTCTGTCCGTCACATTAAACTTATCTGAAATATAAGAATACACAATACCACACCTTTTTGTTAATTAATTTCATTATCACACGTCCTTTGTTAAATTTAGTTTAACGCTGATAGAACCCAATTTGATTCCATGCTTCTAACGATAATTTCTTACTAAAGAAAAAGGAATATTTTTTTTATAAAAAACATATAATTTATGCCAATTCAACTAGTTTTTGCTTGTGTGGGGGTATGCGATTTAAATAATCAGTGGCAATTTAACACCCAAATTTTAAGCTAAAAATAGCACGATTTTAAACGTTCTCTCGCAACATCGCGGTCATCCATCCTCTGAAACAAAGATCCTTTTAATTTTGGAGATATCTACTATTTAATGATCTTATAACCAGTATTTAGTAAGTATAATTGTTTGTCGTAAAAATTTCGATTCGTAACAAGATCTAATATTTAGTGCCACTATAAATCCCTAAATAATATAAATTATATAAATTATATTTAAATTATCAATTAAGAAGCTTTGTATGTGTTAGCTTAGTTTTAGGTTATTAAAGGAAACCTGAACATTTCTATGACCTAATCCTTAATCTCTGTTTGTCTTTAATGATTTTTTGAACCGTGTCAGTTCACCTCCCTAGCTTGGGAGGACAAATCTTATAAGTTTAGAGATAATTCAAATAATTTGGTCCATTAAATTATGATTTCTTTTGTAAAAATAAGTGAGGTACCATGAAAAATAGAAATCCAGCAAAAAAAACCATAAAATTTACGAAGTTTAGGAACTATTTGAGCTATCTTCGGATTAAGTTTAGATTTTTTAAATTTAGAAAAAATAGAAATAGATCTCTCGATGTAAGATACTTTTCTGACCATCTAAAAAAAGACATTGGAGTATATGATAAGGATCACTAACATCATTAATATCTCTTCGTACTCTTGTCTTACTGGTTGTGTCATAAAGTTTAGTTGCACTGCATGCGCACTGATTTTTAGATGCAATTAGGCTGCTGTATCTAAAATGTCTCCCAAGCAGATAATCCTTCAGGATTATTGAGCTGTCCATTTTTTAATTATCGACCATAGTTCTACTCCTACAAGGATGGAACTAGCTTCCTCAGCAGGTTTCCATCCCAGGCACCGATGCATCTTACCTTGCCAATGACTGTGCTCAACTATTAGGCAATGGTCAATATTGTGTGGAGACCGATGAAAAAGAGTACTTCTTTTCATCATCAATTGAAAAGGGGGACGAGGTTCACTCAATAGAAGCAATCCCTTTACTTGATAGCCTGCTAATTCGGAAAACTGGTGAAATTCAAATGGGCTTGTAGGACTCTTGGTCAGATAACTTGCTGTGATTAATAACCAAATCTCCACTTTATTGTCATCGTTCGAGCTGAACAAAAGGGAACTAGCGATCTCGATGGATGTTATTGGATGATCTGGTCAGGTGAAAATACGCATACGACAAGCTATTTTCTTCTCTTAAAAATGCTCAACACTAGCACTTTAAGTTTAGTCATGGCTTTATTCCAACAGAGATTTTAATCACCATTCCCAAAAATCCATTTCATATCTAAACCGTTCAACCTCCTCATCGGTAAGTTCAGGTACTGCTTTGATAGGTCTTCCTCTGCGTTTGAAGGGAGATTTCGTCGGCTTAGGTTTGGAGGCTCTCACTTTTCGAGTTTTAGGGTTATTCACAAGCTGGCCTGATAATATTCCACTCATAACTTCCCCTATTGCCTCAGCAGATTGTGAGACCTGCGCATCATCCACATGAGCATAACGAAGCGTGGATGAAATACGCGTGTGACCCAACAGTTTCGACACCATTGGGATAGGATACCCCTCTAACACCGCATAACTGGCAAAGGTATGACGCAAATCGTGAATGCGAACATCCTCGATATGGGCTAAGGCTCGCACCTGTTGCCAGACCATACTAACCTTAGTCGACCGACTCACAAAACGACGCAAGGGCATAAACACATCATCGTGTGATTCGCTACGATGCGCCCATACTTGCTGTGGTATGTCTGAAAGGACTTGCTGCGCTTCCTTGCCCACATACACCACCTTCGCACCCGTTTTACTGTCCGGCAAGTGCCACTCCCTGCCTTTAACAAACGACCATTGCAGTCCTGTTACCTCTGAAATTCGACACCCCGTTAACAGCACCAGTTTTAGCACCTGACAACAGCACGCTTCCAGTTCACCTTGCTGGCTGACCACCGTTAATGCCTTCTGCAGTCGCGCTAACTCATCCAAACTCAAAAAACGATTGAGCTTTTTTTTGCGATTTTGCTTAAGACCATCACAAGGGTTGTTCATGCAATAACCTTGCTTCACCGCATATTTGAAGATAGAACGAAGCACATCAAGATTACGATTAGCTGTCCCTGCGTAACTCTGACTCAATTCATCAAACCAACGATGCACATGACACGAATCAATACGACTGACAGGAAAACGTCCAAACTCGGGCAACAAATGCCTTTTTAAGGCGCTCGACGCTGTCCCTTGTGTACTCAGTTTCCACCCCTTGCAGACCTTATCCGTCCATTCTTCTTTCACCAACGCATCAAAGCGAATCAACCGTATCGGTTTCGTCTCTTTGTCTAAAAAAGAGGCCTGTAAAGCTTGTACGTGTTGTCTCATTTTTTTTAGTGTCAGTTGCCCCACTGTCCCCAACGTCTTATTGGGAATGGATAAATGAGTCACATAGAAACGGCGACCATCGGTATAAACTCGAACACCTAACGCTGGAACTTGGGTATCCCACACCGTATACGTTCTAGTTTTTGAATTCAGTGATTGAATGACTTTAGAAGTGAATAACAGTGACTTCATGAGCTCATCCCCTTAACGAGTACTCCCGACACATGAGAGGCCGCCTGACACACGTCCTCACGTCCCAAATGCGCATACTTTAGCGTCGTTTCTGCTTCAGCATGCCCCAAAAGACGACTAAGCACGATCAAGTTCACCTTCGACTGAATGGCAATACTGGCGTAGGTGTGACGTAAATCATGCAAGCGCACACCTTCTAATCCGGCTAACTGGCGAACCTGTCGCCAGAAAATACCCAACTGATTGGTTGATATAGGTTGGGTGTTACAAGGGGCCGGAAACAGGTAAGGACTCTCTGATTTCCATGCATCAAGATAAGCTCTGACTTGTGAGCAAAGGTAAACCGTTTTCGCCCCCGTTTTACTGTCTAATAAATGCCAGTGATTACCTCGGTACTCTTTCCATTGCAAGGTTCTCACTTCCGATGAGCGGCAACCTGTGTATATTAACAGACGTATTATCATAACCTTAGCTGGGTTATCGCCCTCTAACGTGTCTAACACTCTCCAGAGCTGACGCAATTCGTCTTTACTAAGATAGCGCTCCACCTCTCCTGCTTTATAGCGCTTGAAACCACGGCAAGGATTGGTATTTTTAGGACGATATTCCCACGTTTCACATTGCTGCATCATAACCGACAGCAACACTAACGCTTGGTTGGCTGAGCCTTTCACATGGCTTAACTGGGTAAACCACTGCTCAACATCCTTTCGAACAATGGATTGCACTTCCCTATCTCCAAGATAAGGCGCTATCTGAAGACGAAAGGCACTTTCGTTCTTTTTCAAAGTGTTCGGTTTCCAATGACGAGGATAACGCTTGAAAAACTCTTGGCCGAAAGCCTGTAGCGTTATGGAGGGCAAGGTTTCCATTTTTGGGCTGCGCACCTGCTCAACAAGCTGCAAGGCTTCTCGTCTTGCTTGACGTAAAGAGTAATCTAACACACCACCTAACTTATGATTCCTCCTCAATCCGTTATGCTGAAAACGAACAAAGAACACTCGCTTTCCTGATGGATAGACTCGTAAGTACAGCGTAGACACCTTGGTATCATAGTATTCTCGTGTGGTCGAAGTCGGTTTAACGCGTTCGACAAATCGTTGAGTAAGAGACCTTTTTTGCATTTCAAGCTCCTGTTTACAGGGGCATATTTGAGTCATAAACTGACTATCAAATATGCATTTAAACTTAAAAACAAAAACTAATAATCATTTATTTTCAATAACTTACTACAGACAACCATCCATAATCACCAGATTATGACGTGGTGTGTGGGATTGGATTGAGGGAGACAGGGCCACTTCGTTAAACGCTTGCATAATTTGTGCTTTCTCTAAGGCTTTATATTATTAGGTAAAGTCGCCCATATTAAAAGGGGTTGGGGTGAAAAATGGATCACACTACTAAAAAGCCGCAACACCTTTTAGGAATTCAGGGCCATTCGTAAAACGAAATAACAGTAAAATATGACTTTAGAAAGGCGATATTGTATCCGTCATTCCGCCCTCAATTTAATAATTAAAATAGTATTATCCAGCGTTCATTTATCAGTAAAAAAACGGCACCATCTTGACCGAGCTCGGCAGTTTTGATCTATTACTGTTATTGGCTTTGTTGCGTAATTCAGTGGAACTAAATCATGAACCTACGATCTGTTCAGCTACGTCCACTACCTCTCATAGCCCTATGCCTAAACATCGTCACAAAACAATCAACTGGAAGCAATACAGCCAATCACTCATTAACTGCGGGTCTCTGACCTTTTGGATTGATGAAGAGGTGATAAGTGGCTGAGCGCAAAGCAAAGCCGATTGGCGCGATGGTACGTCCAAGAATCTTGTTATTTCTAGCCTGTATTTGGGGGTGAAAGTGCACCTGTATTTTCAGTTATTCACCACACCCCAACAGACAACACAAATAGTTCACCAAAACTCAATTCCATTTGAATAATTCTTCGACCCAATCAGCAACCTCTCCCAATAGACTGATATCCCGAACAACGCCAAAAATAAAAGACACTATTTGGCCAATAGAAATTCGTTTCTTCATTAAATACTCCATATTTCAGATCTAAAAAAACCACCTAACAGCGGCGACAGAGACTAAAAATATTTGTTCAACCTCTCCACAATATTTTGTTGTTACCTAATAGGTAGGTTAATTATCAAATGCGATTTAGTGTGATCGTGTGACTTCATAACTTGATCTGAGACCAAAAAGTCTAACGCGTTAGACAAAGTAGTCCTGTTACTACAATTCGACATATGTGTGTAAAGCAAGTAAAGAGGTCGAGAAAGCATAACTCTCCTCCATTACTAGCTTTTAAATGACACTCACATCAAAATACAACAAAAAAGGGAGAGAGCAAGCGCCAAAGATAACCATCCCTAGCTTTAACGACATTAAATAAAACAACTGTTAACAACAAAAACTTAACTAGTCTACTTTAGATCTTTGGTGTTCATTATTCCTACTATGTTAAACGGGCGAGTTAGCTCTTCAGAGCGATTTATAGAAAAAAAATCAGCATGTCCATTTGAAGCAAGAACCGCACAATGATACCCATTGTTCATACTTTGTGAATTTTGACGTAACTGATTAATACTATGAGCAAGCTCAGCTTTGAACTCAGAAAAACTTAATGCCGTGACTTTGGCTCTGTCGAAAAGAGCATGAAGTAATTGAACCTGTTCGATATTTCTCAGGTAAGCGACTTTACGTTCACGAGTTAGGAGAGAGAATTTAAACTCTTTGGGATAGCCACTGCTATGCAGTGAAATTGGGGTAGCGATGCGTGTATAGTATACGCTATTTGGAAGTCTCAATAAGTACATCTGCGCAAGATGATTTTCGAGGTTTTAGATAAGAAAAACCGGTTTAAAAACAGCAGTTTAATCTTTAAGGGTAGTGGAAGAATAGGAATTTGAAAATTATCTCCAGCATTCCCATTTAAAATAACCTATTGCTATTAGCTAGTTATACTATTGGGTGTGTGTACACCTACGAAAAAGATAACCACCTGCCGAAGTAGGTGGTTATAGGTTTGAAGCTCAAGAATTCATACGTTAAACGTTAAGGAACTGAGACGCAGGACGCGTACAACTCCCCTTCTCCCATACTAGCCCCTTCGTTGCCATTCTTGAGGCTTACATTTATAAAACCAGGTCCACGACTTGTACTTGACCAGTAACTGCTCCTGACTGGCCAGCCGCGCGCGTTGAACATATTGCCGTATGTCTTGAAGAGCTCTAACTTTAACTCATTTTTTGTTGCCAAACGCCAGTTGGTGCGTCCTGCTAAACCCTGGTTACTATATGTGGCACATAATCTAGATGCATTCTCCCAGGTGAACCAAAAGAAATCTCCAGCAGGCCCAGAAGTTCCAATTTCTTGCGTAAAACCATTATTGACACTTCCTCCGAGGCTATGAAGAGCGATTTTTGATGGTGAATTGGTAAACAACTTCCCACTCCCAGTATCGAATATATCAATACATGAAGCACCAGTGAGCGTACATGTATATACATCCACGCTCACTGTGTTACTGGTGACGCTGTCTTTAGTAGCGGTTATCGTTGTTTGGCCGACGTTGACGCCAGACAGGAAGCCAGTCGGCGTTACTGTCGCGGTACTCAGATCATCCGACGTCCAAGTGACGGAATCGCTCACATCGGAGGAAGTGGTATCACTGTAGGTTGCGGTTGCGGTTAGGGGCCTCATTTGACCTTTTGCCAAGGTACTCGATGGCGGTGTGACCGCAATCGCGGTGATGACCGCCGCGCTGACCTCCACGCTCACTGTGTTGCTGGTGACGCCATCTTTAGTGGCGGTTATCGTTGTTTGGCCGACGTTGACGCCAGACAGGAAGCCAGTCGGCGTTACTGTCGCGGTACTCAGATCATCCGACGTCCAAGTGACGGAATCACTCACATCGGAGGAAGTGGTATCACTGTAGGTTGCGGTTGCCATTAGTGGTGTCAGTTGACCTTTTGCCAAAGAAACCGAAGGCGGTGTGACCGCAATCGCGGTGATGACCGCAGCGCTGACCTCCACGCTCACTGTGTTACTGGTGACGTTGTCTTTAGTGGCCGTTATCTTTAGGACTCCTAATGCTTTGCCTATTAATTTTTCCGACTCTACAAAATATCCAACATTCTCGTTACTGGATCGCCAAATACTTAAATCAGTTAGCACCTTTGAAGAGTGATCAGAATAATGACCTATTGCAATGAAAGTTTGTTTGTTACCTTTCGCCAGCGTTAATTTACTTGTCCCCCGAGTTCCTGCTGAGGATACGCTAATATCGATTCGTTCTAACGTTAAGGTTGGTTTTACAACCTCTTCTGATAGTTCTGAATTACAACCTGTCAGGAAGATGATAAAAAGATATATGGATATAATTTTATTCATGGTTTTATATATTAATATTAAAAATAGGATTACTGAAGATCGGGTAATAAACGGTGGGATGACAATCATTTAAGATAATTTATGACTTTTAGGGGCTTTGTTGCGTAATTCAGTTTAGAGACAGAGTCGTCCCGTTCCGTGTATTTCGACGACAAGTTTCAGGTAGTCGGATATGTAGGTAACAAGCTATTCCATACGATGGTACTGGGCTAAAAGGCGTCATCCAACAAAGTCTAAAACTTGGATCGCCCTAAAATACTTCATCAACCGAAAAGGCCAGTGGCAGTTTCACGGTTGGCAGAAGATCATGGATATGGATTGCCAGTTCAATCTCTTCCAAATAGCCAAAGTGCCAATAGAAAGGCATGTGAAAATCCGAAGTGCAGTGACACCATTTTACCCTCAATACCAAGAATACTTGGCTAAAAGGAAGTCCAAAAGGCTAGCTCGTAACTATTGGAACGAACCTGCTCCGACTGCTTTATAAGTTGCTGAGTATCATTTGATGCCTTTGTGGAGGCTTGAGCCTAGTGCAGTGAAAGTTGCACGCTGGGTTCTTAGGGAGACGGCACTTGGTAACAAGTGTCGTCCACCCGACAGATCTAAGCTAGCTCGTTGTTGGACAAAACTGAGTTATATAGGTTACTAAATTAGCGTTTTACGGATTACTTGGGGTATAGCAAAGCCTCTAAAGTAGTGGCCAATTTGACTTATCCACTGCACTCAACATCTCTTAGGTTTAGCAAGGCTATTGCCTTATCTGTTTTCTTGTTCCAAACGTAATATTTATCTGGATAAACCCAGCCATTAACCTCTTGAATGACGGACTCCCCAATACCTGCTAGGCCCTGACCACTTTGAGCTTTCGTTCTCTGAGCGTTCGCAAATCTCTCCCTATAGCTAACTCTCTGGTCAATCAAATTGTCAATAAACGCCTTGATAAGTCGCGCAGTCCCCTTTTCCTTAAGCCTTTGCCTGTTAACATCATGAGTTTTGAACGAATGAAATGTACTTAATGCCAGGAGCAAGTCTTCAGTTGTCACCGTGGATTTATTAAAGAGACGCAGTGTAGTTTCAGCATTCTTTTTTACCCTGTCGAGATAACTAAAACCCGTTGTTTCAGCCGTTTCACCACACCACTTCGCATAATTTCTGAATAGGGATTTGAGCTCAATTTCCCGCTTTTGAGCGCTCAGGCTAGGAGAAATACTCTGTCCGGTATCGACAATGAAATGGTAAAAATGGTCTACGACAAAGTGGGTTGAATAGTTGGAAAAGTGGTCTTCTAGAACATCAGAACATGTTCTTTTAATGAACTCGCAAGCTCGGTGCACCAACTCGTATTCTAGCGGCAACTCCTCGTTATCAGTAAACGAATAACTAACCTGTGCTGGCTGCGACCATTCCTCTTCAAACTTACGTAGGATAGATTCAGTGAGCTCCTTACCCGCATTAAAAATAGCGCCAGCTTGCTCATAAGCGTCTTCAGCCTGGCAACCACGCAGAATTACATTTGTTTCTATGTTTCTATAAAAACCGTTTTGAGTCATATTGGACGAACCTACCATCGCCCAGCACTCTCGCTCCATGTCATCAAATAAGCCTCCAGCTCTCTCAGAAGCAAGCACGTAGAGCTTTGAATGAAGCTGTGGGTCAATATACCTAATCTGAATGTCGTGCTCGTGCTCTTCTCTAAACTTAAACAACCGCCTTAACGAGGCTGGGTGTGTAGAAGGATTCAATGATATGAGGAGCTTAAGACTTTTGTTTCTGCCTTTATTAAAGAATTCTTCGACGTATTGTGAATCGGTAAAATACGGAGAAATAAAAAAACCATCCCGATAAGTTCGCTTTTTTATCTCTGGTAAGAGTTTTTCCGCAGCGTTGCCATTATCACTGGATATAGACGTGAATATTTCAGGGGTTGGTTGATTGCTCATAGTCTCTAACTTCACTCAAATAATGTTCAGGGATAACCAGACAGTTTTGTTTACTTGAATAACAACTAATTTGCCTTAAGATTCTTCATGAAATTGGGTGGGTTTTTGCGTAAACCACCAAATAATTAATGAGTAAAAGCAATACTCAATCCTCCCTGTGACTGTCAGTTCGATTAATTAAATAACCCTACTAACACAACAAGAAAAAGAGTTTTAGCTTAACAATGTCCCTCGGGAGATGGGGGCACTTTCAAGGTGGAAAGTGCCGACCGTAAAGGCTCTGGACATAAACGTTTTACGTATGTTGCTCTAAAGTACTTCGTTCAAATTAGAAAAATATCTTGAAACCTTAAACGTTCGTTAGCAGTACTTTACTCCGCCATTATTTTTGCCCACATGTGTGCACAGTAGCCACATACATCATCGTCTGAAATTTCTTCAGGGGGAATGCTAGCACCACATCTTGAGCATTCATGCGTTGCTGAATTACCACATGCAACGCATACACCTTCATGAAAAAGATAACTCCCATCAAAACAGGAGGGGCAATCTATAACTGGACTATCGCCACCGTCTTTATGAGATAGGTATACGTCATCAACAAAATAATCATTAATTGCTTCATTTACTATGTTTTCATAGTGAAACTCGCTATCGCATGAGCGACATTTAAATGAAGTTTCCAAAGCTTGGCCTGTATCGGATGTTGATTCTAGTAACCCAGAACCGCATTCGGTACAGTTATATGCTTGTAATGCATACAAAATTTCATTACTAAAATAGTCTAATTTTTCTAATGAAGCGTCACATTCCTGTTTTTCTTTTTCGTAAACTTCGTTTACATCGACTAATATTTTCCAATACTCTTCGCCTAGCAATTCTCTCGGATCTTCTTCGAGTTCATCAACTATAAAGTTACGAATAATTATAAAAGAATCAGAAATTAGCTGTTGAACCGACTCATTATTCATCGTGCTGTAATAATGTTCAATATCATTACGGTATTTATTAATTCTTTCTAATCTTTTCCACTCTACAGTTATCCCGAGAGATTCAAAGCGATCCTTAATATTTTGAACATCGACAGTTTTTTTGCCTTTCCCAATCCAGTTTACGGCTCCAGTGGCATCAAATGCGGGTAGTACTCTTTGTTTTATTAAGGCTTCGTCGGAATCCTCAGGACTAAGCTCGCAGAGCCTGTGCTTAAATAGGAGCAATATTCCAGCAAATATATTTCTAGTCGAGGATACTATTCTTCGTTCGTCTGTAGATTCAAAGTCTTCTAAGCCAATAGCTATAGAATCAATCGCATTTTTCAGGATGCTCATAGACTTCCTTGTAGTACTGATAAGTTTGTTAATGCAAACACGCTCATATCTGATAACAGATTAACCTAAAGCCCTATTCTAATCACGTGATTTACTAAATAAATGTGAACCATTACATCAGCATTCAATAGAAAAACCATGCGCTTTCGTGTCCCCAGGTAAGCGGTTTCACTTTGTCTAATATAAGCGCATGTAACGTAGAGATGTTTCTAGAAAAAGAGTTGAATAAACACTAATCGAAGGTACTCGTTTGGTCACTTGTCACACTCCATTCCTTTAATTGAGTGATATGCTGTATGACTACATAACCATAAATGTTATATCGAGCATATATGTGGGTTCGAAAACGCATGAAAGAAAGTAAGTCAAAAGAGTGCTCAATTTGACTGCTCGCCCAATCGACGAAACTCACAATGGGGCATTTTCGAGCTAGAAAATACTGTGCGTTAAAATTCAGGTTGTGACGATTTTGGACAATTATCAGTTAGAGTAATCAGCCCAAAATCTAAATTAGGCTGATTTATTAGGGTTTTATCATTCACATAATCATGAATATTTATTCAAACACTAGTCCATTTTTGTTTAGTGATTTTCAAGGTCTTCGATAGTGGCCTTGATTACTTTTTAACAACCCTACCTGTCGTATTATCCATTCGATACAGAGAGATCGTTCCATCAAGAATGTATTTAATCACCTCTAACACGGTATTCAGCGGAACATGAAACCACTCTTTCGGGTTGTATATCTGTCCTGTATGACCTTTGAGAGTTATGTTCAATCTTCTATGCCCTAAAAAGCCGTGAATTAGCGTCTCTAGCTTGTGCGCATCGATGTTGTAGCACTCCGTTGTCATAACTACACGAACAGGTGCTTCTAAGAACGTCCTATCTTTTTCTGCATACTTGATACGCTCTTCCACCGTACCGTCAGTAAAGCCAACCTTGTATAGATTTGATTTGTATTCCGCTAAAGCTGCATCTGTGCTCTTTGTTGCTAACACATAGACAAGTCCAGTTGGAACTGGGGTATCGTCAGGAGCAAGAGGTACACCTTCTCTTGTAACCTTAGAGCCTTGCTCATCACGAACTAAGCCATGAGTCAGAGACTGAAATAACATGTTCATTTCAGTTCCATTAGCAAAAATCAGGTGCAGTCGAGCATTATAAGAGCTGTAGCCCTCTAAACGTTCTCCTGCTGAATGTACGTAACCCATCACACCATTGAGGATAAATGTGTCCCCAACATTAATTTTTAACTCATGACGGAATCGTTCTAACGATGCAAAACCAGATTTCAACTCTTGTTGGACAAGGTCGAATATTGGAGAGTAGCGATGGAAGTCTGCACAAGGCTGACGTTTTGCAATCTCATCCGGTTGCTCTTTTCTTTCCACTGGCACATGACGCATTGTGAAAAGTTCTGGAGCATCAAACTCTAATAAGTCGTCATCATCATCGAAGATATCATCAAGCGATGTGACCAATTCGGCTTTATCTAGTTCAGGCTCGGTAGACTCAGGATATACATTGATAGCATCATTAGGCACATTAGTTTGCGTCACTAAATCGCTCTTTAACAAGCTATAAGAATCATATTCAGATAATGCTTCACATTGTTCGGAATTAGCTTTAAATGCCTTTAGACGACGAGCTAGACGTTTCTCATCAAATGTTTGAGCATCACTACTTGGTAGACGACTGTTCTGTTCGTAGAAGTCGGAAATTTCTTCAAACTGGCTCGCTAATATATTTCCAGCTGGAGCTTTAACCTTCAGAGGGGCAACATCAAGCAGTCCCAAGTCATCCTCTTCTGAAAAGATATCATCCAAATCGATCTTTTCGACCGCTTTAGAAGCACGTAATCGGATCATTCAATTACTCCTGCTTTGCCATTCGTTGTTGCTTCATTTTTCGAATGTAGGCAAGGACTTCAGCATAGCGCTGCTCTATAGGGTCGGAAGAATTCAATGAAGGCTCACGTTGGTGTTCGACTCTGAATGCCTTGATTCGAGGCCAAAGCATAACCGCTTCTTCCTCAGAGACATTCGCTTGGCTCGCTCGAACAGTTTGTTGGATAGTCTTAAGAACATCAGCATCCACTGACTTAGATAAGATCTCATAGGCTCCATGAAAAGGGTTCACAGAATCAATCAGGTCAATGTTCAAGTCTTCAATGTTGATGAATTTATCACCCATCTTTATGAACTGATTATTCGGCCCTGACTCACTACTACCTGAGGGTTCATTCCCTTTGATATATGAGCTACCACCCTCTTCAATTACAGCATTGTCTGGAAGATCTTTACCGTCGATTAAACCACCTTGCTGTCCGATATAAAGACTTTGTAAAACCCCCGTTCTAACTTGCTCTATCTCATGCTCTTCAAGATCTGGGTACAAGGTTTGAATGACTGATGGAAGTTCAATCTCATTGATAACTTCAGCAGGCGTCGTTTCCGCAATTGCTCCCTTAATCACCGACTCTTTAGCAACAAGAGCCGATAAGATCTCGCCTTTATCGCCATTAAGAATATCTAGCACCTTTTGTGAAACAGGTGTCGTAGTGTCATCAACAATGACAGTGTTAGCAGGCAGATCTTTTCCGTCCCATTGAGAGCGAGGTTTGAACTGAATGCTTGGAGCTAATATTTGCTCCATTAAAAGCGATGTCGTGATAGCTTTAAGCATATTGTTTACAGATACCTTAACGTCATCATCCTGTGCATCAGGTTGTGCAATAAGGTTTGTAAACTGAGCATGACTTTTCCCCTCGCTGTCACGAGTCGCTCGACCGATGATCTGAACAATTTCCGTCATTGAACTACGATAACCGATAGTCAGTACATGTTCACAATAAGGCCAATCAAAACCTTCTTTTGCCATACCTAACGCGATAATGACGTCCATCTGTTCAGCGGATTCAATATCACGCAGGCAAGCCTGAACTTTAGGGCGCATATCACTATCATCAACTAAGTTGGCAACCAGTAGTGTTCTGCCAGAATGTTTACATCTCACTTGATAAATACCAGTATCAGGATTTTGCATGATGACATCACCAAGCACCTCAAGAATTGAGTCAACCTCTGTGTATTTATCTTTGGTAGATTCACCAGAGTTCACATTGGGGATATGAACAATGGTCTTCTTAGTTGGGTCTAATACCGATGGCAAAGCATTGATATAGGTGCCTTGATAAAAATGATACCCAATACCTAAGGTCTTTAAGTGCTTGTAGCCATTAAGCTGTTCGTAATAGGTGTATGTTACCTTGGTAAACAATGCTTCATCTTCAGGAAGCAAGATAGGAACCGTGTCACCTCTAAAGTACGAGCCTGTCATAGCAAGAACATGTGCTGATGATTGCTTCATTAAATCATCGATTAATCCTCCCAAACGGCTATTTTCATCAGCTGAAACGTGGTGAAACTCATCGATAGCAACAAGGCAGTTATCAAAATCACTGGCAGATAGCTTACCGAAGACACTCCTAAGCGTTGAATGAGTACAAACTAATGTTTGGTCGTCACTTTCCATGAAGCGCTTGAAAGCATTCGCTTTGCCGCTTTCACTACCACTGATACATAAGTTGTTTTCAGGCTTAACGGTCCAGTTAGCGAAGAAGCCGAACTTCATTAGGTCAGTGTCTTTGAAAGAGCCGCCTATAGACATTTCAGGTACAGCAACAATCACTTTACGGATGCCTTGATTAATTAGCTTATCCAACCCCAAGAACATTAGTGCCCTTGACTTACCTGACGCTGGCGGAGCTTTGATCAGCAAGTATTGATTAGCACGCTCAGCAAATGCACGAGCCTGCATCTCTCGCATACCCATATCATTGTGAGAGGCACTTTGACCCGTTTGGTTATAGCTAACCTGTAAGATGTTATTTTTCATTATTAAAACCTTTACCAACTGAGTTTGATTAGTTTGTAGTCATCTCTTCATAACGTGCTAAGAGAAAGCTTAAGCGCTCCGAAGTGTCTTTAAATGGTTTTGCTCTATAAAGCTTATCTACGGCAAGATCTAAATCCTGATGGGCTTGTAATAGTTCAGATGGCATAGTGTCTGGATTATAAAGTTCAGCAAGAGTCTTTCCAGGGAAGTCCTCACGTACAAATAGTACATTTTCGGCCAAGTGAACTATTGTTTCGCGTTGTTTCACCGTAACCTCTGGCCAAGGAAAAGAATTGTAAACCAAAGAAGCCGAGTACCTATAATCACTTTTGATTCTCCCCCCAACTAACCTCATCCAATCATTATGTAGTAATGACGTTAAAATACCGAACTCAAATAAGGCCGCACCGGGAATCATCATATTTGCATCCGTTGATATGATGGCATTGTCTAAGAAACCAATTGGCACATAAGTTCTTCTCTCTGAAGAGTGCCTTGGAATCAATATATAACTACCCTTCTTAGGGTGACGGATCTCATTAAATAGGTGTGGGGTTTCTGCACCTTTTTTAGTGCCTGCTCTAGAGCTATTTTCTCTAAAGGCCTGAACAGACTTCACTCTTTGCAGAACCAATGGCATTCCGTTCAATTCTTGGCTTGTACAATTCTGCAACCATAGGCACCACCGCTCTCTAGAATTGATAAACTCACTTGCGCCGTAGACTTTTTTTATCCATTTTTGAGCACTTGGTTCTCGGTTGATTAAGTCCTCTTTCTCAGCCGTATCTAGAAGTAGATTCCCTCCATCAGCTGGCATGTTCCCAAACATTAACTTTGGCGCTTCAGCTGAAATAGACTTTTTAAATGAACCGACAGTAATATTGCTACCTTCAACAAGATAAGGGCTCACGTTATTAACTTTCATATGGTGCCATTCATCACCCATCAGCTGATAAATTTTACTGTGTTTAGCGGTAGAAGATAAGCCAACAATCACAACATGAACCGCTGCTTTATCTTTAGCATTATTTGCCCAAGTGAATGGTTTATAAGCAAAATGGATCTTTAAACCTTGATCAAAAATCTTCGGCCATAACAGATCGACTTGTTCACCTTGGCAAATTGAATTTGTTGCCACAAGTGCAAGTTCTGCATTTGTATTTTTTATGTACTTCGCCCCTTTCCAAAACCAGCAAGTAACAAAATCTAAACTACCTACTGCCTTGAATGTTGTGAGAGCATCTTGCATATCTTGACGTTGTTGTTGAGAGCGGCCAGCATGCCCCAAGAATGGCGGGTTGCCTATTATATAGACTTCATCAAATTTCTCTCTTGGACAAACATCTTCCCAATTAACGCGCAAACTATTACCGCTTACAATTTTGCCTGTCGCACTGAGAGGTAATGCTGGTTTAGCTGGACCAATGTGCTCTTCCCACTGCTTGTTGATTTGATGTTCCGCCAACCACAAAGAAAGGCGGGCTATCTCACAAGCAAAATCATCGATCTCAATGCCGTAAAACTGATCCAAATGAATGTTGCTGATAAAGAAGCCTTGATCAATTTTCATCAGAGCTTGAATAACTTCAATTTCAAGAAGGCGTAACTCTTTGTAAGCGATGATAAGGAAGTTGCCCGAACCACAAGCAGGGTCAAATACTTTAATTTCCCCTAGTCGAACGAGTAATCGCTTAAGTCCGTTCACACTGTTATGCTGCTTTTCAAGCTCTGATCGTAATGGGTCAAGAAACAGAGGTTGAATCACCTTCATGATATTGCTGTAAGAGGTGTAATGTTGTCCTAACCGAGCACGCTGTTCTACATCAATAACCGCTTGGAACATACTACCGAAGATGTCTGGGTTAATTGCACTCCAATCTTCATCTCCACATTCAATAAGAATACGACGCCCTTTTTTCCCTAGTTCAGGGATTGGCTCATCACTTTCAAAAAGCCCTCCGTTAACATATGGGAAATCCGTTAGATGTTCTGGTAGACGACCACGTAGTTCACTATTAGCAGGAGAGTTTAGAACCAAGAATAAGTCATGCAGGAACTCATCTAAGTCACTGCCTTCTTTAGATGTCGTACCTTTCACAGCAGAGGTGAATTGACCCTTTTTAGGAAATATCCCCGTATCCTCAGCAAACAAACAAAACAGTAAACGGGTAAGAAAGACGTTTAAAGCATGGATATCTTCTGGTGTATTGAGGTCATTGTGAATGCGAATAAGGTCGAACAGCTTACCCATTTTCACCGCCGCTTTTACATCCGCTGGTTTTTCACTATTCAAGATCGCTTTTTCAAGACCAACCAGTGGTAAGAAGAAGGAGTAGTTTCGGTGTAGAACCTCGAAGTCGATGTCTAAGCGTTCACTAGTGGCAGTATCCCACGCTAAAAATCTTTCAAAGTCGGTAGTTAGGATATATCGAATTTTATTCTTAGCGATCATTGGATCAGCGATGGCTTCATCTAGAGCCACATCGATATCCTGACCTTCATTAACTGGGAAGTAATACAGTTTATTTTTCAGTCCAACATGACCTTCAACCTTAGCGACATTACGGTTTCCGCTTTGGCGAATTTGAGTAATCGTGGCCTTAGGGAAATTGAATGCGGTAAGGAATCCATAAATGAATTCACTAGGATCTGGAGCTTCAACGAGTTGCTCAAGCTGTTCAAAGATCTTGGCTTGATTAACGGCCATGGTATTTCCTTCGTAAGGGGACTTTAATAATGTGTTGGATTATACCCTTGAAAACCAAAATGCTCATTGATTTGCATACAATACTTTGATTTAAAGGGTGATTTAAAATTTAAAAGATGAGGGGGAATATGCATCAATTGTGCATAAAAGCGAATTTGATCAAAACGTTTGATTTAGGAAAAATGCTGGCTAAGTGAGGAAATGGTTGTTCATCTGAAACTGATAATGGGGCAAAGACGTGTTACGAGCCCCGCTGAAACGTCTGTGACAATTTAGAGCTTACTAAATCTAGAAGTTACAGATCAATTAACTCACGTATTGAAAACCAGCTCTGTTAAGGTAATGTGAGCAGCTCAATACAGACGTCTCCGCAAAGCACCTTAAAGACCATGCCTGGCACATAGTAAAAATACCACGTGTTGCGAATCAATATTGAACAATTTGTATGCTTACGGAATTAACAGAAGGCGTTTAATTCAGTGGTAGGAAGTGGATTTAGGAAGAAGCCCAGAGAGCTTACGCTCTCTAGGTTCAACCCTGAAGTTACACCAGTTGCGACAACACCAGAACAAACCGCACTCACCCCATTTACTACTGCTGAAGCGAAATACTTTACGTTTTGAACGAATCTTTCCATAAAACCTCCTCGTTTATTTGCTGGATGTGAAACTAACAAATTATTGATGTAATTTAGTGTGATAATTACAAACGTGAGTCCGGTTATTATGTCCAGAGTGCTGAAGTGGAGAATTGAACTCCAAACCTCTGCCTAAATCCACTGGTCGATAATTCTATATAAAACTCGATTATAGTCAACAAGATGAACTAGTAAGCTAATGCCCAATAAAGGTATGAGGCACGCAATACCGATGCTACTGCATACCACCTTAATCACCCAAACGGACGCATAACAAAAATGCCACGCGAGCCGAGTTACTTTTAAATGTTGTTATGTACCTATCCCTGCATAGTTTTCTTGGACTATTGCCATTGCAGACTCAGCAGCGACGTCATAGTCCTCAAACGTTCGTTTGTAAAAGTAGAAAAATGCGACACCAAATTCAGCTAGTTCAATGAAGATAAAATTATTCGTAGAGTGGAAGAAATGGAAGTCATTATTCGTGGTATGGATAACACAAAGAGAGTTAAGCCTGTCCACCTTTGATTTCATACTCAATACTTGTAATGCAGAACGAAGGTTAGAGAAAACCTTTGAGGGACTTGTCTCCATAGAACCTTGAAACATTGCTATTGGCATTTTGCCAATAAAAGGAATGTAGTCCGCACCTTTTACCTTGTTTAAGTTTCTTCGAAGGTCAAGCACTTGAAATTTGTACTCTAAAGTTTCTAACCATAGAATGATTAACTCTAAGGTCTCTTGAGAGAACTCTTGGTTACTAACATCGAATTTTTCAAATTCATGCTTCAAATGCCTCTCTAAGTAACCGAGGAGATTCGAGTTGCAATCTTTGCACGCTGGTAACGTCGTTTTATTGTAAGTCTGAGAAATGTCGTTAGTTGTTGTTTTGAACGTTCGTTTCGTACAACGGTTATAGACCCATTGAGGAATCACATGCTCTCTAGTCAACTTCTCTTGAGAACCACAAATTATGCACATTTCTGCTGAGTGATCGGCAATGATTGCATCAATTACTTTCTTCTTATTTACTCTAATTTTCTTTCGAAGTTGAATCAGCTTTAACTGAATGCTCATTTGAGAAATAGCTCCTAACTTACTCGGGGCACAGAACGCTTTCATACGGTGATTAGCCGTACTTCATGGATATATGATGTGGTCTTTCTTTTAAGGGTTCAACATAAATTCAATAGCTTAGTGAAAAAGATAATAAGTCAGATTTCCACGTGATGCATTACTTCTTGATTTTCTGCATTCAAATAACTTTTAGTAGGGAAAATTCGCATTAACGGCATGTGATCGAGCTTTTACTCTAAAAAACAAAGGGGCATAAACGTTTTAGAGTAGTGGCACTAAGGCGTGTAGTGGCACTAAGGCGTAGTGGCACTAAGGCGCCACTCCCAAAAAGTGGCTTTATAGTGATTCAAAATAACTACCAACTCAAAAAATCCAACTCAGCTCTAATATCACTTATCTGCTCATCCGTTAATTCTGGCAAGATGTTGAATTTCCCTTTTATTGCCTTTGGTTCGGGGTTAGGTTTGTCTGCCTTCAATGCCTTTGTGGTACGTTTTCGTTTTCTGGGCTGTACTTCTTTAGGCTCGACTAATATTCCCGTTATTACCGCCCCCAGAGTATCTACTGCCTCTGTCACATGGTGCTCACTGACATGCATATAACGAAGTGTTGAAGAGATACGTTTATGACCAAGGAGCTTAGCGACCATCGGGAGCGGATAACCTTCCAGCACCGCATAACTGGCAAAAGTATGACGTAAGTCATGAATACGTACATCTGCAATATCGGCTAACACCCGTACTCTTTGCCATACCATCCCAACCTTAGTAGGCCGACTCACATAACAGCGAAGAGGTGAAAAAACATCATTACCATTAGAGTCAAAAAACTGTTTCCCTATTTCCGAAAGGAGTTTTCGAGCATCTTTACCCACATAAACCACTTTCGCCCCCGTTTTACTGTCTGGCAAATGCCATTCATCTCCTTTGATAAAGGACCATTGCAATCCCGTCACCTCTGAAATCCGACACCCCGTCAAAAGCACCAGCTTTATGACCTGACAGCAACACGCCTCAATTTCTCCCTGCTGACTAACCGTTCGTAAAGCCCCTTCAAGTCGCGATAATTCATCCAGACTTAAAAAGCGATTCAACTTCTTTTTTCGGTTCTGCTTGATACCATCGCAAGGATTTTTCAAGCAATACCCTTGTCTCTCGGCATATTTAAAAATGGAACGCAGCACATCAAGAGTGCGATTAGCCGCTCCAGCATAGTCTTGGCTTAACTCATCAAACCAACGCTGCACATGACACGAATCAATACGAGTGACGGGGTAATGCCCAAACTCTGGTAATAAGTGTTTATTTAATGCCCCTCTTGCCCCTCCCTGTGAGCTGGTTTTCCATGTTGAGCACACTTTTTGTAACCATTCACCCTGTACCAATGCATCAAAACGCATCGCCCCGATTGCCCTACTCTTATCATTACCCTGCATCAGGCTTAACGTTTTTTGACGAGCCTGACGAAGAGATAGGCTATCGACAGGCGCTATAATCTTATTGCCACCGCCTGTCTTCATGACATAAAAACGGGAAGCGTCTTTGCCTACTCGCACCCCAAACCCATATTGCTTTGTATCCCAAACAACATAAGTTTTGGGTTGGGGCAATAAATCCTTAATCTTTTTCTGAGTGAGTCTGATATAGCTCATGAGCGCATCCCCTTAGCCAAAGTCGCTGATATATGAGAGGCCGCTTTACAAGCATCCAGACTGCTTAAGTGGGCATATTTCAGCGTCGTTTCTACATCCGCGTGACCCAGTAAGCGACTAAGCACCGTCAGATTAATGTTGGATTGAATTGCAATACTGGCGTACGTGTGGCGTAAATCATGTAGGCGCACACCGGCTAACTCGGCTAAACGGCGCACTTTACGCCAGAACGAACTCAAGGCCACTTCAGATATCGGTTTGGTATGGCATCGTGCAGGAAAAATATAATCACTCTCTGTTCGCCACTCTTTTAGATACGCCCTAACCGGTGAGCAAAGATACACCGTTTTTGCACCTGTTTTACTGTCTGATAAATGCCAATGCCCTCCCCTGTAATCTTTCCATTGCAACGTTCTCACTTCCGAAGAACGGCACCCTGTATATATCAATAATCGTATAATCATCACGAGAATTGGGTTATCGGCTTCTAACGTTTCGAGTACATGCCATAGGCTACGCAACTCTTCCGGACTGAGGTAGCGTTCGACCTCTCCCGCTTTATAACGCTTAAAGTGACGACAAGGGTTAGTGTTTCTATGTCGATATCCCCACGCTTCACACTGCTGCATCATGACAGACATCAACACTAACGCTTGATTCGCTGAGCCTTTCACGTGATTTAACTGAGCAAACCACCCTTCAATGTCTCTTCGCTCTATGGAGTGAACCTGTTTATCGCCTAAAATAGGCGCGATATGTAAACGAAAGGCGCTCTTATTCTTTACCGTCGTTCTTGGTTTCCAGTGGCGAGGATAACGCTTAAAAAATTCCTCAGCGAAGACCCGAATCGTTATTGGTGGCAGCTCTTTTATATCTGCCAGATAACGAGTCTGGTGAACTTCATTCACCACTTGCTTTCGCACCTCTCGTAATGATAGGTCGGTTGCTTTACCAAGCTTGCGGTGAACCCTTAACCCTTCATGCTGAAAGCGAATATAAAATCGCTTACCTCCTGACGGATAAACTCTTAAATACAACTCAGGGACTTTTGTATCGTAAAACTCTTGAACCAGATGGTTAGAAAGGATGCGCTCAACAAAGCGTTGTGTGAGTAAGATTTTTTTCATCATTTAGTACCTTCATATAGGGACATAGAATCACGAAATTTCGTGAAAGCATGCCATACCAATGAAAGACACAAACTACACATCGCTTACCTATCAGACACTTACTACAGACAACCATCCATAATCGCCAGATTATGACGTGGTGTGTGGTCACCAACTCAACTAACCAACAACTCAGAACGAATGATCTGAGTTCCTTAATCAAAACGACGGGAAAAACTGACAGCGAAAGACAAAAGCCGACCAGGTGGCGAATGAATCTGACGAACGAGGGATGCGGGGGATTTGGAAATTGAAGGAAGAAAGCGAGAAGAAAAGCGAAAGACCTTGCACCGTTATGGTGCAAGGTCTTTTATTGAACGTTCATCTTAAAATAAACCGATTGGACTTTTTGGATGTATATTTTTCTGGCGTTCTCAGTGCGTTTGGAAAAACCCGCATTATACGCGCCGACACTGTTCCAGTTATAACCATGACTAGAAAAATTAGAACTTAATACCCATGCGCCAAGATGAACATTAAAGCAAGGATGATAGATGTTTTTTTCATTCACATTAAATTCGGATAGTCGATCAAACCAATGGGAATTAATTTGCATCAATCCAAAATCACGGCTGATGACTTGACCGGATTGGTTTTTATTTTCATTGTACGCGTTCGGCTTTAGGCTACTTTCTACCGTGGCGATGGATTTTAAAAGCTGTGGATCGACATTATAAAATCGCCCTGCCTCATCAAAGCAAAAAGCCCAACTGAAACACGGCGATAACAACGAAATATAAAGTAATGGTTTCATCATAAAAAAGAGCCCTAATAATAGGACTCTCATTTTATGCCATCCCATTGAGATATCAATATTCACAAGGTAATAAAATTGTGGTCACGCTGCGGTCACGTTCAGTTATTATCCAAACCGATTGATCACAAATCGTATAATTCGATATCACTCTCTCGCCTGTTTTGGTTGCTTCGTCATTGGTGATTTTCTCTTCAATGCAAGTCTCTCCCCAATCTCCACTTTGGTGACGCTGCAAATAAATCGACAAGTTAGCACCGACATTATTATCTAATAACTGCTCAATACCTTGCGTATAGACTACTTTACCCAACGAAAACGGCACGGCCGTACAAACGTAACATTTTGCTTTCGTTTCTTCTCTATCTTGTGTAGCATTCAGAATGTTCATTCGAATATTCACCATAATTGACTTGAACATGCCTTGATATTTGATGGAACAAATATCAAGGCGCTTTAATTTTCACGTTTAATAAACGTCTTCCTTTTTACGAATGTGATTAAACACTTCATAAATCTCATCGTATGAAATGCCATAGCCTTCGAGTTTTTCCACACAATCACAAATATCATTTGTGTAGAAACATTCGTGATTAAATAACTCACGGCGAATGATCGCCTTTTTCCCGTTCTCTTTGATATCTTCGGCGATCCCTTCTTGAGCGATGGAATCTAAACGAGTCATTAATTGCTTGGCATTATCAACTGGGCAAATTAACCCCATACCTAGTGATGCGTATTTCACGCCCTCTTTTTTTGCCTCATCGAACTGTTGATTAGAAAAAGCAAAGAACGCCCCAGCATCATTAAAAGCCTGAGTTTGTTTGTCTTGAATATAGTGTGAGAGATATTTCATTATTTAAGTCTCCATTTTATAACTAAGGGGTATCAAGTCTTTATACTTCGATATATTGATGGCTATCTGTCACCCATCCCATGACGACAGCACGACTATTCAGCCCTACCTTATTTGTTTCAGTAATCACATGACCTCTCGCGATGCCTTGCCCCCAGTACGGCTTATTGAGTTCTGTTTCTGGGAATAAAACCGTCAGTTCTAGCCAAACACTGGAATGCCTGGCTCTTGCTTTTACATGAGCGGCAATCACGACAATATTTTCCACAGAGGTTGATCCTGATAGGGCAACATCACGACTTGGCTCTACTGGTTGCAGACGCTTAGAGATATCATTTTTTGGTGAGCTTTCGTGCTCCAGCGGCGAAACGCTGGTCACTGAATTTGAATTAGAGAGAGTTAGGTTTGAATTTTGTTGCGCCATGAGGATTTTCCTTTTGTTTGAGTATCACTTTTCGGAGCCGCTTGGCTGTCCGCTCTCTCACCATCGTTCTGCTTTGCAAGGGCGCGCAGCGTTCATTTACCCTTGCAAATCAGGTTGTGGGGAGAGACGGTTAACAGCCTGCGAGCCCGTAAATGATGCGAGTGAAAGGAAATCGGCGCATAAGAAAACAAGCCTTACTCGAACTTATTCAAAGGTAGGGAAAGCAACGAGGAGGTACGACGAGGCGTAGCGAACGCAGTGAGAGGAGTGCGTTCAGGATTGCAGCGATATCCTTTTAGATAGGGGCTGTAGAGAGGCACATCCTGGGGCGGCACGCAGTGACTCACCAGGGTGATGTCACTCTTAGGCCATAGATAAAAGATACAAGCGAAAAGCCTTGCCCGAAGGGTAACGCCCAAGTTAAGCCCTTATCACGACGCTGTGCTTCAAATCCGCTTTAAACTATCATCATAAAAAACTCGTCAATTAAGCCCTATCAGCCACGCAACCACAAATTGACATCAATACACTGCAATACAATCAAGCATCGAGTCAATGGGCCTACAGTCCTCCTGAGAGCCAGCTAGACGACCGCTTGCGGTCGAGCCTTTGGCTCAACTTCTTTTAGCGCGACCACAGCGTTCAAGGAAATCACCAAGGAAACTAAGGCCTCCAGGCTAAGAGGCATCTCATTCGGTTTTAATCGAATAAAGTAATGAGTCTTTTTGTCACAAAGACCGCGTTGGGCGTCAGTTTACGCACCCACGCTTTAGAGTATCGTGACCATTTAAAACCGTTACTTTTTAATTTTTTGCGCACCTCTTCGGCTGGAATACCGTCAAATGAAAACTTAATGCGGCCCTCTTCTTCGTACAGCTCCCAAGCCGTCCCCATTGCCTCGCCGTTACCCTGTAATGGCGCTTCGTTGTGCAACGCTTCCAAGTGCTCTAAACGCTTTCTAGTTGTTCGGATATTGGCATTACTATTCTGTAGTGGCTTTGTTGCGTAATTCAGTTTAGAGACAGAGCCGCCCGTTTTGCATGCTTTTTAGTCAATACGACAAGTTTCAGGCATACCTAACCCAGTAAGCTTGTTCAACGCTTTTATCATCGCGTAAGTTTCACCCACCTGGGCATTGTAATTTCTTAAGCTCAACCGTCCTCCTAGCAACTGTTTAACTCGATACA